>JANXBO010000060.1 GCA_025057575.1 Candidatus Caldisaccharidevorator malaysiensis | reverse complement strand
ATCGCCAAAGGCGGTGGACACGGTCAGGCGAGCGGAAGGGGTCGGTGACAGATGAGAAAGAAGGGCAGCCATCCCACTACCAGCGATGATGGCAAACGGCAGGATCCTTCACCATCCCAGTCGCTCTTTCAGTTTCTGATAGGCGTAGTCCATCAACTTCTTAAGAGAGAAAACATCTTCTCTATTGTATTCTTCCAACTTCGGCAAGGCGGAGAGATCACCCCGAAGATGAGCCTCCCAAAGGACGACGGCGTCGGCACCGGTCAGACCCCGAACCGATTCTTTACGAACAATGCCGATCATCCTCTCAATTGCCTTTTGACTGCCCCTCAGCCCCAGTCGAGCCAACAAATCCCGAACATCCAGATGAACAGGGGGCAAAAGAAGGGAGGGAAAATCCTTTTGAAGAAAGGGAATGTCAAAGCCGGTGCCGTTGAAAGTGACCATTAAAGAAGCAGTCCGAAGGAAGGACGGCGCCTCGTCCAAGTTGCGTCCGCGAACGAAGGACCGATACAGCCCACCCAAAAGGCAACCGATGACGGTGACGTAGTCCCTCTCCTCAAGACCGGTTGTTTCTATGTCCAAAAAGAGAGTCTGGGATTGAAAGGTCCCATAAAGGCGCCAATGTTCCGAGGGACGCAGGGTCCGGGCGAAGAAGGAGATGTTCTGCCGTGCCAGTTCATTTTGGGACTGACGGAGGAAGGCAATCCACTCGTGCCGGACGGGAATGGGGAGACGGCGATGCTGAAGGGAAAGGAGAAAGTCGGACCAGGTGACGATGCCCGCATCCCAAAGTTTCCTCTCTTGCTCGGGAGTCAGCCCAGGCAAATGAAGAAAAGTTGCCTCCAGCACAGGGACCGTCCCCTCGGTTCTTTATAAACTGGTTAAAATCCTGACGCACCAGCACCCTCTGCGGTATAATACCGTCTAAAATCAACGAGAAACGGGGAAGGTGGATCGGTGACCAGTTCGGTTCGGGTAAGTCCGGTCATTAGCAGGGAGAGGCGGGATGAATTTCCTGTTAGCAGTGCATCCATCAAAATTTCTTGCCAGGGGCTGACCCTCCGTTACGGCAATCTGCTAGCCCTCAAGGACATCAACCTGGACATTCCCGCCAACAGGATAACGGCTGTCATCGGACCTTCGGGATGCGGCAAATCGTCCTTCCTAAAATGCCTCAACCGAATGATTGACTTGATTCCTAACGCTGTTGTAGAGGGACGAGTCCTTCTGGACTCGGTGGACATTTATGGCGACACGATGGACGTGGTAACCCTTCGGCGGCGGGTCGGAATGGTTTTCCAATTGCCCAATCCCTTTCCCAAGACGATTTTTGATAATGTCGCCTACGGTCCGAGGATTCACGGGATCAAAGACAAGAAGGTTTTGGAAGAGATCGTGGAGCGGTCGTTGAAAAGTGCGATTCTTTGGGACGAAGTCAAGGACCGACTGCACCAGTCGGCGCTGGAGTTATCAGGAGGACAGCAGCAGCGGTTGTGCATTGCTCGGGTCTTAGCGGTGGAGCCGGAAGTGATCTTGCTGGACGAACCAGCATCGGCTTTGGATCCGACCGCCACCTTGCTTTTGGAGGAGTTGCTCCACGAACTGAAACAGCGCTACACCATCGTCATTGTCACCCACAATATGCAGCAGGCGGCGCGCATATCGGACCTAACGGCCTTCTTTCTCAACGGCGAACTGATAGAGGTGGGACCGACGGAAAAGATCTTCACCCGCCCCGATAACAGCAAAACAGAGGCGTACATCACGGGTCGGTTCGGCTAAAAGAGCAAAGAGATTCCCGAAAGGGAAGGAAAGAGGGTCCCAAAAATGGCAATCACAACGAGAAAGTCCTTTGAGGAGCAGATTCAGGAACTGCAAGAGGATTTGCTGAGGATGGGTCGGTTTGTGGAAGGAGCCGTCGCCAAGGCGATGCGGGCGCTGGTCCAGCAGAACATCCAGTTAGCCAATGAAGTGGTCCGGGAAGATGACATCGCCGACGATTTGGACATTGAGATAGAAACGAAGGCGATGAGACTTTTAGCGCTCCAGCAACCGATGGCAAGGGACCTGAGGATCATTGGCACGGCCCTCAAGATCGTTACCGACCTGGAGCGGATCGGCGATCACGCCGTGGACATCGCCAAGTTATCAAGGGTGTTGGCAGGACAGACTTTTTTCAAGCCTTTGGTGGACCTTTCCCGGCTGGCGGACTTGGCTTTGGGGATGGTCCACGGTGCCCTGCAGGCTTACATTAATCGGGATATTGAACTGGCGATCCAAGTCTGCCGAGATGATGATCAGGTAGATGAGGCTTATGAAAACCTTTTCGCTGAACTGGTGGAGCATATGATGAAAGATCCCAACCTGGTGGCGCAGGCGACCTACCTTCTGTTCGTCGCCTACTTTTTGGAAAGAGTGGCAGATCACGCCACAAATATGGCAGAACGAGTTTACTATATGGAAACAGGGCGGCTAGAGCAGTTAGCCAGAAGCCACCGGTCACGGGAAGAACCAACCCCTTGACCGAGACAGAAAATGGAGCCGAACGGGGCATTGGTCTTGTCGGGCGGTAACCGCAATGAACAGCCATAAGACCACAACGACCGACAGAAAGGCGGTTTTATGCGATGGATGAGATGCGGGGAGTAGAAAGAGAAAGAGGAGAAGAAAGTGGGAACCTTCAAGCCTATCTTTTTGTGCCTATTAAAAGATGGCCGCTCGTCGCTACGATAACTGCTATCTGTTTGTTATTGGCTGTTGCCTACCTCAGGACCGCAACCCCGATTTATCAGGCAACCAGTATGATTCGCGTCGTCTCCCAGCCCTCCCTGAGTTTGATACCAGTGGAACCACAAAGGGGCAATCAACCGACCCTGGACGTGGGCACGGCTGCCCAACTGGCAACGGCTTACCTGACGATTCGGGAAGCCTTGAAATATGTGCAGACCAATGCGCCAAACCAGATGGCGCCGGAGGTCCGTAACACCCTTAAGAACCTTAAGGCGGAGGACTTGGCGGGATACATTTCCACCAGGACCCAGGATCCGGACATCGTCCGCATCTCCGTTCGGCATCCGTCCCCCGAAATCGCCTATCTCGTTGCCAATGGGATCGCCGATGCTCTGGTGAAGAGGCTGGATGACGAAGCCCGGGCGGAAGCGCGGGCGGAGCGCATTTACATCCAAGGGCAAATCCAGAGGCTGCAGGTCCAAATGGAAGCCGTCAACAGTCAGTTAGCCAGTCTCAGACAAAAGGTAAGGGTGATCGACGTTGATGAGGAAGCCAAAAGGTTGTCCGAGTCTATAGAGAAATTGCGGTTGGAACTGCAGACGCAAATCGCTCTGGAAGACGCTGCCCTTAATGCGGAGAGGAATTTGCGCGTCTGGGCGGGACGCGAAGCACCAATCCTATCGGTGGACGTGACGGTCAAAGACCCCATTTACGAGGAACTGAAGAAACGGCTGGCTCAGTTGGAGGTAGAACGGGCGGCGTTGCTGGGTCGCTACCAGCCCAATCATCCAGAGGTTCAGAGAGTTGAGCAAAGCATTCAGGCAACCTTAAAAGCAATGGACGGGCAGAAATCTCAGTATTCCCGGGACCGTCAGGTCGCCCCTAATCCCTTTTATGGTCCCGTGCGGATGCAACTGATTCAACTGGAACAGCAAGCGAGAGAAGCCCAGGCAAGGAAGGAAGCCCTCCAAAGGCTCCTTCAAGAAGCCGAGGCACGACTGGCGGCTCTCCCAGAAATGCAGAAATCCTTGCAGAACCTTATTCGCCAGCAGATGGTCTTAGAACAGACCTACACCAATCTTTTAAACAGACTTTATGATGCTCAAATTCGGGAAGCCGCTAAGAGAGGTAGCGTCATCGTTGCCGATCGGGCTTTCAAACCGACCCGACCGGTGGCGCCCAGAAAAGCCTTGATTTTAACCCTTGCCGTTGTCTTAGGTTTAATGTTAAGTCTGGCGGTTGTGTTTTCTGTTGAGACCTTGAGCATTTCCGTCGAGATGCCCGAAGATGTTCGTCAGATCACGGGAGTGCCCGTCTTAGCGATCGTTCCCCTTGCCAAACCTGCCCCGGCAGGTGCGGAAATTTTGGACTTTATGACCTCCCGAAAAGCCGCCGCCGAAGCCGTTCGCAACCTAAGGACCAATATCCGATTCTTGTCCGCTAAGCAGCCCATCCGGACCCTTCTCGTTACCTCTGCCTTAGCGAGGGAAGGAAAAAGTTTCTTGGCTACCTGTCTGGCGATCGCTTATGCCCAGTCAGGACAACCCGTCGTCCTCATTGACGCCGATATGCGCCAGCCGACCATTGACAAAACAATGGGGCTGACCCGAACGGTCGGGCTATCGTCCGTCCTACTGGGACAGGCAACTTTGAAGGAGGCGCTCCAGAGAACCTCGTTGGAGCCCTTGAAAGTTCTGACCGCAGGACCAACGCCTCCCCAGCCCGCCGAACTGTTGGAATCTCCCCGCCTCCGTAACCTGCTGAAAAGCGCCGAATTGGAAGGTCACATCGTCATCATAGACAGCCCACCCGTCCTTCTGGTTGCCGACCCAAGCGTTCTGGCACCTCTTACCGACGGTGTCCTTTTGGTGGTTCAGGCGGGACGAACACCCAAAGAGGCTCTCGCCAGGGCACAAGAGCAATTGAGCCTTACCGGTGCTCGTCTCATCGGGGCAGTCCTCAATCAGGTTAGCCCACGAACAGGTAGAGGCTATTACTACTATCGTTATTACTATTACTACTATCGTTACTACTAAGGTGAGAAAACCCTACGGGATTGGTTCCTCCGCCAAGAGCCCGTGCTTAATGGCGAAGCGGACTAAGTCGGCACGGGTGCGCACATTCAGTTTCTCGGCAATCCGCGCCCGATAGGTCTCCACCGTCTTAACACTGAGGGCCAACCGATCGGCAATCTGCTTGTTGGTGAACCCCAAAGCAATCAGACGCAAAACTTGCCACTCCCGCTCGCTCAGGTTCTTGACGGCTTCTTTTCGGGGCTCGGGTGACTGAACAACAGCACTGACCAAATGACCGGCGATGGACGGATGGATGTAGACACCGCCTTTCATCACGGTGCGGATTGCCGTCGTCAGTTCCCGTGCTGCGGCTCTCTTGACCACATAACCGCTGGCGCCGACCTGCATCATTCGCTTCAAGTAAGTTTCATTCTCGTGGACGGTCAGAGCGATGACCTTGATTTCCGGGTAGCCCTTCTTAATGACCTCAGTCGCCTCCAGCCCCGTCATATCCGGCATTGTGATGTCCATAAGGACCACATCGGGGCGAAGTTGCCGGATCATTTTCAACGCCTGGGCTCCCGTCGACGCCTCCCCAACGACCTGGATGTCCGGCTCACCGCTTAAAAGGGACTTCAGTCCGTCCCTCAAGATCGCATGATCGTCAACGATCAGAACGCGTGCGACTTGCTCCGACTGACCGTTTCCGGTCATTGAAAACACCTCCTTTTGCTTTAAGAACCAAGGACGTCTCAGGCGGCAATGTCCCATTGATGGGCAAGAGGGCGGTCACCTGGGTCCCCTCCCCTGGCTGGCTGTCTATGACCACCTTCCCCGACAGCATGACCGCCCGTTCCATCATCCCCACCAAACCCAGTTTCTTGTTCTGGTCCGCTTCTTGCAGAAGAGCGGCGGGATGAAAACCGACGCCATCATCGGTAATGGTCACTTGCAGGATATTTCCCTGCCGACAGACGCTCACCTGTGCTGAGGTGGCTTTGGAATGCTTGGCCACATTGGTTAAGGCTTCCTGCACAATTCGGTAAACGCCGATGGACACTTCAGGGGGAAGGACGGCGCCGTCCAGGCCCTTGAACTGTAAGAGGCAAGGGATGCCAAAGCGCGCCGACCACTCGGAGACTGTCCTCTCCAGCGCTGCTGGCAAGCCTAATTCGTCCAGAGCCGGCGGGCGCAACTCCCAAGCAATGTGGTGCAGTTGAGAAGCAATCTGATCCGCTAACTGGCGCAGGGGCACCAGCCGCTCTTTCAGCGCGTCTCCCGATAGGTCTCTTTCAAGGATCTGCAGTTGAATTAACAGAGCCGTGATCAGTTGCCCGATCTGGTCGTGCAGTTCGTGGGAAATCCGCCGCCGCTCTTCCTCCTGAGCGGTCAAAACTTTGTTTAACAAAAGCCCTCTCAGTCGCTCCTTCTCCCTCAGTTGCCGCAACAGACGAACATTTTTCAGCCCGACGGCAACTTGATCGGCAACACCTTTGAGAAAGGTGAGATCCTCATCGGAAAAGGGATTGGCGTAACGGCTACCGGCAAAGAGGATGCCCATTACCGCTCCGTCCAGGACAATAGGGGCGGCGATGAAACTCCTAATTTTATGACGAAGGAGCCATCGAGCGAACGGCGTTTCGGGCTTTTGCAAATCAGCGACTCGGATGGGCTCTTTGTTTCGGATGCAGGCACCGAAAGGGGTTCGGGAGACTTTTAGGGACTTGCCCTTCCATCGCTGATGGAGGCGACCCAGTTGACTCTCGGCAGAGGCAACACAGCCAGCGAAAGCATCTTCCTCTTCTCGGTAAAGGCACAGAGAGGCTTCGGCATAGGGAACGGCTTTCTCTACCCCCTTGACCACCGCTTCCATAAGCGACGCCTCGCTGGTCAGCCGGTTCAGAGAACTGACGATCTCATTCAAGATGACCAATCGTTCCGTCTGCCGCGCCCTTTCCGTTAACAAAGCCCTTTCCAGAGCCGCTGACGCCTGCGCCGCCAGCAAGACTGCCAAGTCTTCGTCTGCTTTGGTGAAAGACGGAGCACCGATCTTCTCCGTCAAATATAGCCGCCCATAGGGCTTGCCTCCTACGCTGATGGGAACCCCAAGAAAGGACTTCATCGGTGGATGATGGGGAGGAAAACCCCACGCCTTCGGATGACGGGTCAAATCTTTCAACCGGATCGGACGACCACTCTCCATAATCAGACCCAAAAGACCCCGACCTTTCGGTAATTCACCGATCTTTCGGGCTCTCTCAGGTGTTATCCCTGAGTGAATGAATTGGACAACTTTCCCCTGTTCGTCAACGACCGCCAGCGCTGCATACCGAGAACCGATGACCTGCCGAGCCGTTTCCACGATATGGCGCAGCATCTCTTCCAGGGTAAAGTCAAACCGAAGGAGGATTCCCGACCGGAGCAGTCGCACTGCTTGTCTCTGGTTGATGAAATGGCTTCTCCTGCTGGCTTTTCTTTTCATCGTCATCGCCATTGTCCCTGCCTTTTTGCCGCCTGCTGTCAGGGAAAACCCGACATTGTCGGGTAAAACGCCGATTTTTCCTTTCTATCTTGACATTCGGAAGTTTCGGGCGTCCTGTATGCCAACGCTGGGTCGTGCTTGTTCTGACGGGTTTTCCCCTACAGATCCGTTCTTTGATGACTTCATCATCCTGAAACCAAGGAGAGGGAAACAAAAAATGAACTTTGATCATAAGCCCTTTACGGTCATTTGGGAAACGACTCGCGCCTGCGACTTAGTCTGCCTTCACTGCCGCGCCGACGCCCTTCCCGAACGGAATCCCTACGAACTCACTCGCCAAGAAGCCTCCCGACTCATTCAGATGATTAAAGACTTTGGAGAGCCTTACCCGCTGCTCATCTTAACGGGCGGCGATCCGATGAAGAGAGCCGACATCTTTGACATCGTGGCAGAAGCCCGGCAGGAAGGTTTGCGGGTAGCAATGACCCCTTCAGCGACCCCCTTAGTCACCCGGTCGGCTATCCAACGACTGGCAAAAGCGGGTCTCGTCCGATTGGCTTTGAGCCTGGATGGCAGCACCCCCGAGACCCACGATGGCTTCCGAGGCGTTCAAGGTTCCTTTGTCCACACCCTCCAAATTCTCAGTTGGTGCCGAGAGTTTGGCATTGAGACTCAGATTCACACCACCGTCACGAAACACAGCCTCAGCGATCTGCCCAAGATTGCAGATATGCTCGTTGATTGGGGCATCAAACTGTGGGCTTTGTTCTTTCTGATCGCCGTCGGGAGAGCCGCCCGACCAGAGATCAAGAAACTCAATATTAGCCCCTATCAGTTTGAAGAGGTCTTCCATTGGCTTTACGATTTAAGCCGATCGGTCCCCTTTGACATTACCCCAAGGGAAGGTTACCACTATCGCCGGGTCCTGATTCAGCGGCGGGCAAAAGAATTGGGGGTGTCCGTAGAAACGATCTTAGAAGAAGCAAAGAAGCGACCGACTCGCCCGACGGACCTGGTGGCATCGCCTTCTCGCGCCGCCATCCCACGGGCACCGTTGGGTGTGAACGACGGCAAAGGTGTGGTCTTCATCTCCCACATCGGTGTGGTCCAGCCCAGCGGCTTTTTACCCTTAGGCGGTGGAAATATTCGCCGCCACAGCCTGTCGTTTATCTACCGAGAGTCACCCCTGTTTCGGACTATCCGCAACACCAACCTCTTGAAGGGCAAATGCGGTCTGTGCGAGTTTAAGGACATTTGCGGGGGAAGTCGGGCACGAGCCTATGCGGCGACCGGTGACTTTATGAGAAGCGATCCGTATTGCATTTACAAACCGAAAAAACTTCTGGAAAGAACCCAGAAAGTCCGAGCCGTTTGTGACACGGCGGTCTGACGATCACGACTCCTATGACAGGGAAGGAACGGATCTTCGCCGTTCTAGAAGGCAAAGTTCCTGATAGAGTCCCCTTCTCCCCCAACATCGGTCAGTGGTTTGACTACCATAAAGCAAAGAACACCCTCCCCGAGGAACTGTCGGACTGCGAGACCGAGTGGGAGGCAATGACCGCCCTCGGCTGCGATATTTTCAGTCGCAGGCTCTGCTCACCCATCCGGATGGTTGCCGCCCCTTATGAAGAAACACAACAGACGCTACAGCCAGGTTGGACGAGGACTACTCTCACCTCCCCTCTCGGATGTCTGACCAGCATCACTCGTTTTGACGAAGAAAGTTGGACGATTTTTACGGTAGAACACTTTATCAAGGACCCTGACAGAGATCTGGCGGTTCTTTTATGGATCACCGAGCATAGCGAGTGGGCTTTTGACCAGCAAGGTTGGGAACAGGCAACGGAAAAAATGGGAGATGAGGGGGTTTTGATCGTCCCTTTCTTCCAGTCGCCGATCAAATTTCTCCATAACTGGGCGGGACAGGAATTAGCCACTTTTCTTTTGCTGGACAAGGAAAAGGAATGTGAGGAACTTTTTGAAGTTTTTCGGGAAAAGGTTTTCCAGGTTGCCCAACAGGCACTCCGTTCTTCAGCGAAAGTCTTTTGCTTGATGGATAACTTGGACAGCCTGTTTCACACACCGGTTCTCGTGCGCCGATATGCCGCTACTTTTTACGGCGATTTGGCGGATTTTTTTCATTCGCAACAGCGCTACCTTTTCAGTCACGCAGACGGTCGCCTGAAGGCTCTGATACCGCTCATCAGGGACATCGGTCTGGACGGGTTTGAAGGGATCCCCCACCCGCCCATCGGTGACCTCAACCTGGATGAAGCCAAAAACCTTCACGAAGGCTTCGTCGTAGTCGGCGGCATTACCGCCCACGAGTCGGAGGCGACGGGACCCGATGCGAAAGATTTCATATTCCGTTACTGCAGAGACCTTTTCAGTAAAATGAGACCCTTTGACCGTTTCGTTTTTTCTACGGGGTGAAACTTTTCCATCCGTTCGCCGTGGGCGAACCTAAAGTTTTTCAGAGACGCTTGTTTTGAGTTGGGTTACCAATGAGGAGGATGGCAGGGAAAAGTGGCGGAGAAGGAAAAACCAAAAGGTCTCGCATACCAAAGCCTTTCGGACGTCGCTTTTGGTCGGTGCCGTCAGCCCGTCATTTGTGGATATAATGTGGCCATCGGTGCGGGCGAAGTCCTTCCCGAAGTCAATTTCACGCTACCCACGATGTCCCTTTCCGAAGAGACCTTTTCGGAAGTTCGGAACCGCTACCGGGAGATGGTTCAAAGGATCCTGACCCGAGCCGTCCAACTCAATCAGGAGTCTTTGGTCTTGGAATTGGAGCATCTCTACGAAATGACTCAAAACCCTCACTGGGGAGCCCTTTTGACGAAGGACATCAAAGAGGTGATGGATCAGTTTCACCAGCAATATGGTCTGAAGACGGCTCTACGAGTGACGGTCGCCGACATCAGGGAGCAACAGCGCCCGCCGAGGATGCGAACGGGCGAAAACCTGGAAAGGGTCCTGGAATCCTTTCGTCTTTGCTCTGAGGCAGGGGCGGACATCCTTTCGATTGAAAGCACAGGTGGCAAGGAGGTCTCCGATCGGGCGCTCACCGAGGGGAATCTGGCCGGACTAGTTTATGCCGTCGGCATCCTGGCGCCCGCCGATATGACCTTCCTTTGGTCACAAATCGTCTCCATCGCGGACCGTTACGGAATCGTTCCCGGTGGCGACACCGCCTGCGGGTTTGCCAACACGGCAATGCAACTGGCGCATCAAGGTTTGATCCCGAAAGTTTTGGCAGCGGTGATGCGATTGGCGTGTGTGCCCCGATCCTTAACCGCCGTCCGGCAAGGTGCCCGAGGACCCCTAAAAGATTGCGGTTACGAAAATCCCGTCATCAAGATCTTGACGGGCGTTCCTATCAGTATGGAGGGCAAGTCCAGTGCCTGTGCCCATTCCTCCCCTTTGGGCAACATCGCTGCCGTCGCGTGCGACCTTTGGAGCAACGAATCCGTTCAGGATGTCCGCCTTCTGGGCGGTTACGCTCCCGAGGTGTTTACCGAGATCTTGATCTACGACTGTCGCCTAATGAACGAAGCGCTCCAGCGAGGCTTTGCCTCGGAACTGCAATCTCTGTTGGCATCATCCGACCGCTACCGTGATCCGCAGGCGTTAATGTTGGACCCAGAGGTTTTGTGGCAGTGCGCCCAGATCATCCACCAGGTTGGTGATGATCCTTTTCAGCAGACCCTCTCCCTTGTCCGATTTTCCCTGACGATCCTCCGACAGGCCTACCAAGAAAAAAACATTAAATTATCAGACAGGGAGCAAAGATGGCTGTCCAGTCTGGAAGCCGTGGCATCGGAAATTCCGGACGATGCTGACCAACTCAGGCAAATGGTAGATGGCGACTACAGTTATCTTTACCTTCCTGAGGAATACGGTTTACCAAAGGGATAAGGCAACCTGATGATGAAGGTAGAAGTAGCGGAAAGGAAAGTTCAGCACTTCCTCTCCGTTACTCTCCTCCCTCAAAGAAACCTTTCATCTGAGGTAAGGGGGGTGAGACGATGGCAAAAGCCGCAGCGACGGAGAAGACGAAGAAGAAGACCGGTCGGTCGGGCTGCGGGACCAAGAAGAAGACCTGCGGCTAACGGTGGTCTCTTTCGGGGGTCCCTGTGTGAAGACCCCCGTCATAGAAGAAAGGGGTGATGGCAATGACCACAAGACAGAGATGGAGGACAGTGCTCGGGCGGCAGCAGCCAGACAAAGTCCCGATCCACGACAGTCCCTGGCCGGAGACTATCCGACGATGGCAAAGGGAAGGCTTACCGGCTGAGATTCCAGTTGAGGATTATTTCGGCTATGAAATGGTCGGTTTCAGTTTTGACCAGTCACCGATGTTTGAAGTCAAGACCCTTTACAAAGACAACGAGTATATTATTGAAACAACCCCTTATGGAGGGGTTAGAAAAAACTTCCGCACCTACGCCAGCACCCCCGAGATCATTGACTGGGCGGTTAAATCAAAGGAGGATTGGGAAAAGATAAAGCCCCGGTTAGAGCCGTCCTACACAAGGGTGGACTGGGTGTCTTTCCGCTATCGCTATCAAAGGGCTATTTCAGAAGACAAATGTCTGGCTTTCTGCGCTGCGATCGGCTATGACCATTTGCAGAGTTATGTCCGAAGTGAAGACCTTTTGATCATGATGCTGGAGGAGCCTACCTGGTTTCGGGATATGGCAAGCACCGTCGCTCAGTTGGTCGTCTCAATGGCTCAGATGATTATGGACGCCGGTTACACCTTTGACATCGCTTTCCTTTTCAACGATATGGGATACCGAAACGGTCCCTTGTTCTCCCCCGAACTCTATAGAAAATGCATTCTGGAATACGACGCGATGCTCTGTGATTTCTTTCACAGCAAGGGTCTGCCCGTGATTTACCACACCGATGGCGATGTCCACTTACTGATCCCCCACCTAATAGAAGCCGGCATAGACTGTCTGCAACCGTTGGAAGCCAAAGCCCATATGGATGTCCGAAAGTTAAAAGAGCAGTATGGAGACCGGATCGCCTTTATGGGCAACATTGATGTAATGAAAATGGCGGACGAAGACCCAGCCGTCATTGAGGAGGAAATCGCCAGCAAGTTTGAAGTGGCAAAAGTTGGGGGCGGCTACATTTACCACAGTGATCATTCCGTGCCCCCCTCCGTCAGTTTTGAACAATACTGCCGGGTAATGGACTTGGTCAAGAAATACGGTCAGTATTGAGTTCGCCGTTGTAGGGTTTCTCCCTGACAAGAGAGCCTGGGCGGAGCGAAAAAATCCCCTATCGGGGCGAAAGAACGATGACGGGGCGGGACCGGTTCGTGAAGGCACTTCAGGGGGCGCAACGGGACCGACCGCCTTTTCCATCCCTCTTTTTCCCGATCCATTCCGAGACCCTTCGCCGCTGGCATCGGGACGGAATGCCCAGAGATGTTCACCCAATTCAGCATTTCCAACTGGACCGGATAGAACTGATTCCCGTCACCACAGGACCGGTCCCCCATTATGAGCGGGCGCGCCTGGAAGACGCTGAGGAGTGGAAGTTAGGGGTAGAAAGGGACATCAAAAGCCAGGTGGACCCCGAGATCGCCGTCGCCGAAGAAGAATTTCCCATCCAAACGGTCGGCGATTGGAACCGATTTTCCTCTCTCTTAAACCCAGAATCACCGTCCCGATATCCCCGTTTTTGGACAGACTATGCTCGCCACGAGAAGGACCGAGACTATCCCTTGGGCATTTCTTTAGGCGGGCTGGTGGGCTGGCTTTTGGAATGGATGGGTCGGATCACCCTCTCAAAAATACTATCCTCCGACCCTGCTTTTCTCTGCCGGATCCTTGAGGAATTAGTGGACTTTCAGATTCGGGTCTGGACCCGAGCCCTCACGGACATAGAAGCGGACTTTGCCATCATTTGGGAGGGAACAGTGTATCGGGCGCAGTTGCTTCTTGATAGTCCTGAGTTAAAGGAAACCCTTCGTAACCAATACCGCCGGCTCAACGATTTCCTGGAAGAAAAGGGAATTAGGGTTCGGATCGTTCACTTTCACGGTCGGGCGGACGGATTCGGAGATTTGTGGTGGGATGCGGGCTGGACAGCCTTTGCTCCCCTTACGGCAGGTGCGGCAGACCCCTTTGAATTGAGGAAGAGATACGGGGACACCTTGGGATTGATCGGGGGCTTGGATCGGCGCCTTCTGGGTGCGTCCAAGAGAGAGATGAGGGAACTGGTCCGTTGGGCGAAGATTCTCTGGGAGGAGATTCACTGTCTGCCTGCCCCCGACGGACCGTTGCTGGCAGATATTCCTTACGAAAACTTTCGTGATTGGCTAAGTGCCTTTCGCCGTGAGTTGAGTCAATGAGAGGGAGGTGTTTTTGGGTGGATGATGTGCTGCAGAGCCTCAAAGAAGCGATCATCAACGGCAAGAGACAGGAAGCAGGGGAACTAACTCAAAAACTCGTGGATGCGGGCGTCAGCCCCAAAAGGATTTTAGACGAAGGGCTGATCGCCGGGATGACGGTGGTGGGGGAGCGGTTCAAGAACGGGGAATATTTCGTGCCGGAAGTTTTGGTCGCTGCCCGAGCAATGAAGACAGCCCTTCAGATTCTTCGTCCGCTCCTCACCCAAACAGACATCCAGCCCATCGGCACGGTCGTTTTAGGGACCGTTCGGGGTGACCTGCACGATATCGGGAAAAACCTCGTTGCGATGATGCTGGAAGGTGCCGGCTTTCGGGTCGTGGACCTGGGGGTGGATGTCCCCGCAGAAAAGTTTGTGGAAGCCGCTAAGGAGCATCGGGCACAGATTGTGGGGCTGTCCGCCCTGTTGACGACAACGATGACCCATATGCCCGAGGTCATTAAGAAACTGGAGGAAGAAGGAATGAGACGGTCCGTGCGGGTGATTGTTGGGGGTGCTCCCGTCACCCAGGAGTGGGCGGACCGAATAGGGGCAGACGGATACGCTCCCGATGCCGCCAGCGCCGTTGACAAATGCAAGGAACTCTTAGCCAGCCTCGCCAGCCCCAATTGATGGGAGGGTCTCTATGTGACCTTAAGGGAGGTCGTCCTTTCAAAAGGTCCCCTTCTTGCCGACGGGGCAACGGGGACGATGCTCCAAAAGATGGGACTGCCTCCCGGTCATCCGCCGGAGAAATGGAATCTGGATAATCCCGACCCTGTCCGCCACTTAGCCTGCACTTATGGGCAGGCGGGTTCCGATCTCGTTTTCACCAACACCTTTGGCGCGAACCGGATCCGTCTGGCTCGCTTCGGTCTTGCCCGCCAAGTGGGCGAACTGAACCGTCAGGCGGTCCGACTGGCTCAAGAAGGTGCCACTGCCTCGGGCAAAACTCTCTTCATCGTCGGTTCCGTAGGACCGACTGGGGAACTGCTGGAGCCTTATGGGGACTTAGAACCAAAAGAAGCCCAGGACGCTTTCGCCGAACAATGTGAGGCGTTGGCTTCCTCGGGAGTGGATGGGATCGTCGGAGAGACGTTCACCGACCTTCAGGAAGCCGTGGCTTTCGTCCGGGCGGCGAGGGAAGTGACTTCCCTCCCCATTTTTGTCTCCCTCAGTTTTGAGAAGACGGGTCGGACGGTCCTGGGCGTTGATCCCATTGTCGCCTTACAACAACTGACGGACGAGGGGGCTCTCGTTGTCGGTGCCAATTGTGGCGATGGGATAGAACCCGTTTCTCTCGTCATTCGTCAAATGAGAAACCGGTTTCCCGATGCCCTTCTTCTGGCAAAGCCCAATGCCGGCATCCCGATCGTCCGCGGGACGGAACTTTTCTATCCCGCTACCCCTGACGACCTTGCCCAGTTCGCCTCCGAGATGAAGTCCCTCGCCGTCACCATCATCGGCGGCTGCTGCGGGACCACTCCCGACCATATCGCCGCAATGTCCCAAATCCTGAAGCCTTAGCATTCGCAAATCCTTGCTTTCCCACCCTTCCTGTGAACCCCTTGTCCTATTGCCTCAAACTTGTCAGACGAAAAAAACTTCCTTTAAGGAGGACAAAACGGTGAAAGTGGGCGTCGCCACCGCAACCCTTGTAGCGGACAAAGAGATGGTCATCGCCGGCGGAATCCACCCCGTCTTTGTCAATGATCAGGAAGGGGAACTAAGGGCGACGGCTTTTGTTTTGGAGTCCCACGATTTACAAGTTGCCATCGTCTCCTGCGATATTTTGATGATCTCACAGCAGGACCTGGCAGATCCCCTCCGGGAGATAGAAGACACCTATGCGATCCCCTCCTCTCACATTCTGGTCACCTGCACCCACACCCACCACGCACCATCCACGGTAAAGGTTCACGGATACGACAAAGATCAAACTTTTGTAAAGAGAGTCCAGCGGGCGATCGTGGAAGCAGTCGGCAAGGCACAGAAAAATGCGCGCTCTAGTGCCGACGACCGGATGATGTATTGGTTAGGTCTGGAATCGTCCGTCGGGCAGAACAGCCGACTGCTTCTTTCTGATGGAACGATCTACTGGGTTGGTCCCCGAGACGATGCGATTCGCCCGACCGGACCCTTTGATGGTGAGTTGCCCGTCCTAACAATTGCCGATGAGAAGGGTCGGCTGAAGGGTGTTCTGTTCAGCCACGCTTGCCACAACATCGGGACCATAAAGGGCGCCGTCCGCTCCCCCTCCTTTTATGGACTCGCCGCTCAAGAACTGGAGTCAAAACTGGGTGCTGTCGCCGCTTACCTACCCGGTGCTGCCGGTTCCTCCCATAATCTATCGCTACCCACGCAAGAGGCGGTCCATCGCATTAAAAGTGCAGTAAAAGATGCCCTCAGAAGGGCTCCCACCATCCGATCGGAACCAATCCAAGCCGTCAAAAAACCCTTTACCTACCGCATCCGCCATTTCAACGACGATGCGGAAGAAGAGCAAGTCTCCTATTATTGCACCAAAAGAATCGGCAAAGGTGCTGAAAAAACGATTGAGGTCTTTCGCCAGATGCGACAGTCCCTATCCTCAGAACAGGGTAAAGAGAGAACGACGGAACTGCAAGCAATGAGATTGGGCGATATCGCGCTGATCGCTTTGCCCGGCGAGGTGTTCACCATTCTCGGTTGGGAAATTAAGCGACGATCCCCTTTCCGCAACACGATAGTCGTCAGCCTCGCCAACGACTGGATCGGTTACCTTCCCGATGAAGAAGGTTTTGATCTTGGTGGTTACCAGGTTTGGACGGGCTTCCACAGTTTTGTAGAGAAAGGAACGGGCGAGAGGATGGTCGCGGAAGCGGTCCGATTGCTGGAAGAATTGGCAAATCCGCTAACACAACCCTTTAGTGATAACGACCGTGAGAGATCCTAATGGGGGACCTGTCATGGGCTTAAAACTAGAATTGCGTGCAGGTGGTGTGTGGTGAAGGTCGCTTTCTTCAAACTACCGGGTGTAGTAGAACTGAGGGAACAGCCGGTTCCTGAGCCCAGGGAGGGGGAAGTCCTCGTTCAGGTCCTTTCCTGCGGAATTTGCGGCACCGATGCGGAAGCCTTTCGTCACCATCAGTCGGACTGGCACCGCAGAGGACACGAGTATTCGGGACGGATCGTCCAGGTAGGTCCAAAAGTGACGGCAATGTCCGAAGGTGACCTGGTGAGCGGCATCGGGTCCGTTCCGTGTTTTCAGTGTGGGTCCTGCCAGAAAGGTCACTTTTCATTGTGCTCCCACCCCATAGGCTTTGGTGGCGACGCTTTCGCCGAGTTTCTGTGTAAACCAGCACAATTCTTTTTTCCGATACCCGATTTGACGGCTGAAGAAGGTGCGCTGATGGAACCGTTGACCGTTGCAATGGACCTTGTGCGGGACGGTAATGTCAGAAGCGACAGCCTTGTGGTGTTGCTGGGCGCCGGTCCCATCGGTCTAATGACGATTCCCCTTGCCAAACAGCAAGGAGCACAAGTTCTGGTGATCCATCCCTACGCCAGTAAGCGACGATGGCGCCTTGCCCTCCAGTGGGGGGCGGACGCAGTCTTTCATCCCGATAAGGAAGATGTCGTTGAGAACATTCGGAACATTGCCCCTGAAGGAGTAGATAGTGTTTTAGTGACCATCAAGCCCAGCATCGGCATTCCAGTTGCCGTTGATATGTGTAAGGTCGGCGGAACCATCG
>JANXBO010000005.1 GCA_025057575.1 Candidatus Caldisaccharidevorator malaysiensis | reverse complement strand
GAGGGTTGCCGAGAGTGTGGCACCGGCGATCCTTTGGGTGGATGAACTGGAAAAAGCCTTCGCCGGCTCTCAGAGTTCGGCAATGTCGGATGCGGGGACGACAGCAAGGGTCCTCGGTCTCTTTTTAACTTGGCTTCAGGAGAAAAAGAGACCCGTTTTCGTCATTGCCACCGCCAACTCCATTGAGCAGTTGCCTCCCGAACTCCTCAGGAAAGGACGATTAGACGAAATCTTCTTCGTAGACCTGCCCAGCGCCAAAGAACGGATGGAAATCTTCGCCATTCATCTGCGAAAGAGAGGGCGGGATCCCAGCAAGTTTGACTTAGAACTTCTTAGCCAGAAGTCCCAGGGCTTCAGCGGAGCAGAGATAGAAGAAGCCGTCGTCTCCGCTCTGTATAACGCCTTCAGCGAGCAAAGAGACATCACCACCGAGGACATCGTCAAGGCGCTCTCCGAGACCCTTCCTTTGTCCGTGACGATGAAGGAGCAGATAGAGGCGTTTCGGCAATGGGCGGAATCCCGAGCCCGACCCGCCTCTGGCGAGGAGACGGAGCCTCTGCCCGCCCAACCGGTCCGGCGACTGGAAATTTAGGAGGGAGGTCCAATGTCGGTGGTCTTTGTCCTAACGCCCGCTGTTTTCGGAGGCTGGGCAGCAATGTTGGCAGCCATCGGAGCTGTCTGCGCCGAAATGGGTCTGAGGATGATGACCAGGGAGTTGATGACGGCAGAAGAGATTGCCCACCTGAACAAAAAGAAGAAAGCTCGTTCCGTCTCCCTGGACGTTCCGACGGCACGGGCTTTGGAGGCTGCCCTGGAGCGAGACCAATCGGTCTCTTACGACCTGGGTGGGGTAACAATGACGGTGACCAGGGACGCTCGGGGACGGGTCCGAGTGCATCTGGACGGCGAAGGGAAGAGTGAGGAGGAACTTCAAGCCCTTGGCAACAAAATTGTCCAGAGGCTTCTCCAAAAGACTGCCCATCAGAGGCTCCGGGAGGAACTGAAAAAGCGAGGGTTTACCATCGTTAACGAGGAAGTAGACCAGAATCAGGTGATCCGCCTCAGAGTGAGACGAAGAGTATGAGCGACGAAACGCTGCCCAAACGGTTTCGCCATTTGGAACTTGAAGAGAAACCCCCAGTCCCATCTGAGGGCAAGCCGGTTCCTATCTACGATGCCCACCATTTTTTTGAGGCAGGACAACGGGACTTTTACCGCCGAGACTATGAGAGTGCCCTGCGCAACTACTCCAGAGCCTTAAGGCACGATCGGCAACGTGTGGAGGCTTGGGTCGGTCAGGTCCGTGCCCTTTTAGAGATCGGGGAACTGGAAGAGGCGTTAGTCTGGTGCAACCGGGGGCTTGACCGTTTTAATGATCATCCGTCCCTTTTGGCTATGAAGGGCTGGATTATGGCTGTGGCAGGGGATACGGAAAAGGGTCTAGCATTTGTAGATGCTGCCTTTCAAGAGAAAAAGACGGACGATCCCCTTTTATGGCTGGCTCGGGCTGCTGTCTTGTTTTTGGAAAACTCGCCCAACGCCCGCTATTGCCTGGAGAAAGCCGTGGAAGAGGGAAGGGGGTCGTGGCAGACCGTGGTGGATGCGGGACGCTTAGCCCTTCGCTACGGCGCCCCAGAACTGGCCTTGAAGTTCGCCCAACCGGCACAAGTTGCCGTCGCCGATCGCCCTGAAATTTTGGTCCTTCTCGGAGAAACCTACCAAGCCCTCAACAGCCCCGCCCAGGCACAAGTTTACTTTCGGCGCGCCCTCGCCCTGGATCCTGGTTGTCCAATACCCCAGTCCTATGCAGCCGAGCCGTCAAAGGGCTGGTTGGCTCGCATTCGGTCCCTTTTGGGTCTGTAGGAGGGAAGAAGATGACCCGAAGTCGCTACCACGAATTGGACATTGAGATAGACCCTTCCGGAAAAGTGAAAGTCTGGGTCAAAGGTGCGAAAGGGAAACAATGCCTGGAATACATTGATTTGTTTGAGGACATTCTCGGCGGGAAAGTGGAGGACAAGCAGTTGACCAGTGAATACTATGAGCAGCCCGTTGAGGTCGTCACACAGAAGAAGGTCAGCGCCCAGGTGAAAAGGAGCCGCTGATAAAAAGTGGCGTCCTGCCCGTGTTGCGGTCAGATCATCACTGACCACGGTCGTTGCCCGACCTGTGGCGCTTTGATGTCCCTTGACAGCGACGGGACCTTTTATCCCCCAAGAAGAAGAGATCGTTACCTCAGGCGAACTCCGCAGGAAATTAGCGAAGCCCGGCGCAAGCGATACTTCGGCTGGCTAACAGCAGTCCCATCCCGTTTCCGTCCGACTACAACCTGGCTTAGGGAGCGACTGTCGACGGCACCTGGGATGGTCATCGCTAGCATTTACTTCCGTTCCTTTGTCGGTTTTCTTCCCGGTGCGGGCGATTTCCTTTTTGGCAATCGTCGGGATGCTCTTCTCCTCTTTCTCAGTGCCCTGGTCCTTTTGGCTGTTTTCTTTCTCACAATGGGTGCCACCGTCTCTTATTTGGCTCTTCTTGGATGTGTCGGTCTGTCGGTCTACAGCGTCTATCGGACCTTCTTTCTGATCTGGAGTCGTTGGAATCTTCCACCGGCAGGGACGGAGCAGAAAATGGGAGTCCTATCGCTCATTCTATCTGCTTACTTTCTTTTGATAGGCTTGATTGTTGCCGCCTACCCGCCTTCGGTGCCTGGGGGACCAGGGATCGTTGTGGTAGGTGGCTGGTTTCAAACGACCGTCCTTTTGCTGACGATGGGGCTGACGGCGTTTCTTGTCTGGCGTTTGCTGATGGCGAGAGGAGCAGGACGGTGAGGGGGAAACCATTGACGGAGATCGGGCAGCACCGCACAGCGTCGGATGCGTTGCATCAGTTACTTCGCTATGCCATCAGTCAGGATGCTTCCGACCTCCATTTGATCGTTGGGATGCCACCCATTGTGCGCGTGCACGGTGAACTAATCAGCGTTCCCGGCGAGCGGCTGACCAAAGAGGCGACGGAAGCCCTCTGCCTCTCTATGCTTTCCGAAAGTCAGAAAACCTTTTTTGAGCAGAACTGGTCCATCTGCTTCGGCTACTCGGTTGACAATGTGGGTTACTTTCGGGTGACTCTCTATCGCCACAAGGGCAACACGGAAGCGGCTATCCGAATCGGCAGACAAAGTCTGATGCTTTTAGAAGAGACCGGCTTGCCAGAGGTTGTTAAGGAACTGGCACGAAAACCGACGGGGCTGATCTTAATCGTCGGACCTGCCGGATCGGGCAAAACGACAACCTTCTACGCTCTTTTGGACTTTATTAACAGAGAGAGACGGTGCAAGATCATCACCGTTGAAGACCCCGTTGAGTATTACCACGAAAACCGTCTGAGCGTCATCGTCCAACAGGAAGTTGGCACTGATGTAAAGAGTTTCTCCGAAGCCCTTGCCCACATTCTCCGGCAAGACCCCAATGTCATCGGGATCGGGGAGGCGAGAGATTTAGAGACCATTGCGATCGCTTTGGAAGCCGCCTCTACAGGACACCTGGTTTTGGCGACTCTTCATACAGGTCGGGCGCCAGAGACGATCAACAGGATAATTGATATGTTTCCTGCTCACGAGCAAACTCTGGCGCGGGCTCAGTTGAGTGCATCCCTGCAAGGGATCATCTGTCAACGCCTATTGCCCCGTCTGGACAAGCCAGGGCGGGTCTTATCTTACGAAATATTGATTGCGACCACTGCCATCCGGACGATGATCCGAGAGAGCAAATCGGAAGGGATGATTTACTCAGCGATGCAATTGGGAAGAGACCACGGGATGACGATCCTGGAAAACCATTTGAAGGAACTTTACGAACGGGGCATCATCTCTTACGATACGGCGATTAGCAATGCACAGTTTCCCGAGCGAATCCGCGCCGGTGCCGAATTAGAGGAAGCCGAGCAACAGATTTGAAGATCTTTATCAGACTAAGTGAACAGCCCCTTACCCGTTACGCCGGCCCCCGACATCAGCAGCTTGGGTTCGACTCCGAGGCACCGCCTTTTTACTCTTCAACGATCAGCCGAGTTTCCGTTTCCGCCACCCCTTCAATGGCGTGGATGCGGGTCAAAACCAATTCACTCAAACCTTTGGCATCGTTTGCCTCCACGAAAGCGACAATGTCCGAAATCCCCCCAACCACATCGGCTCCTTTGACACCGGGAAGTTGCCGAAGGCACGCAGCGACCCTCTCAGCACTGCCGACGCCGACTTTGACGAAGACATACGCCTTCGCCATCCTACTCACCTCACCGCCGCACTTGGTTGTTTCATTTTTAGGCAACTGCCCAAATCCGTCAAGACCTTATCTCGTAACCCTCATATTCCAGTGACGCAGTTGCCAGTAAACCGTCAGATGGTCACTTAAGAACCAATTAACAATTGAAAAGAAGACTGATCGGACTCCTTGTGTTATCTTAACGGAAGTCACTGAAGATGGTGGCAAAGGGTCACGGCACCAGATGGTGTGGTTGCTGGCGACGATGGTCTTTTTTGGGAAAGGGGGTCTTGAAGTGAGCCGCCTTCGTCCGACGGATTTGACCTGTGAGTATCGGTATCACCCTCTGGGCATTGAGGAGAGGGCACCTCGGTTGGGTTGGATCTGCCTGCCACTTTCCCCCAATGATAGGGGTCTCTTTCAGACCGCCTATCAGATTCAAGTTGCGACCTCTGCGGAAAAACTAAAAAAAGACACACCCGACCTTTGGGACAGTGGCAAGGTGGTTTCGTCTCAAATGAATCAGATTCCCTACGCTGGTCAGCCTCTGCACTCCCGAATGGAATGCTACTGGCGGGTCCGCGTCTGGGATCAGGACGATCAGGTCTCCGAATGGAGTCCGATCGCCCGCTGGACGATGGGTCTTCTTGACAAAACCGACTGGACAGCCCAATGGATCGGTTACGATGCTCCCTTTTCAACGGAGAAGAAGGACGACTTGATCCTTCCCCCGCCCCCTTTCTTGCGCAAGGAGTTTCGCCTGACCGGCAAGGTAGTGAAAGCCTTTCTTTATGTCAGTGCTCTGGGCTCTTGCGAGGTTCGGATCAATGGCAAAAGAGTCAGCGACGACTACTTTATCCCCGGCTGGTCGGACTTCCGAAAAAGGGCTTATTATCGGACCTATGAAGTGACGGATCTGTTGACGGAAGGGGACAATGCCATCGGTGCCGTTTTGATTGATGACTGGTATTCCGGCTATTGCGGAGGCTGGGGTAAGAGAGATCTTTATGGCGGTCAACCCCGCCTGCGGGTGCAACTGGAAGTGCAAATGGAAGACGGAACGGTTGAGACGATCGCGACCGACGGCTCCTGGAAGGCGACTTATGGTCCTATTTTGGAAGCCGACTTCTATCACGGGCAAACCTACGATTCCCGACGGGAGATGCCAGGGTGGGACCAGCCGGGGTTTGACGATCAGCAATGGGAGCCTGTGGTCGTTTCCGAAGACATTGACTTGGCACTGACCAGCCATCCAGGACCACCCGTCCGAAAGGTCGCCGAGATAGCGGCGAAAAGCCTTTCCGAGCCCCAACCGGGTCTGTTCATCTACGATATGGGACAGAATATGGTCGGTGTGGTGCGCCTGCGGATTCGGAACGCTCCAGCAGGAACACGAGTGCAACTGCGCTTCGCCGAGATGCTCAATCCCGACGGGACCTTGTATACGACCAACCTCCGTCGGGCGCGCAACACGGACACTTACATTTGCCGCGGCGATCCCGAAGAAGTCTTTGAGCCAAGGTTTACTTTCCGAGGTTTTCGCTATGTGGAAGTGACGGGTTACCCTGGGAGACCCAGTTTGGATGCGGTCATCGGGATCGTTTTCCACTCTGATGTCCCGATGGTCGGGGACTTTCAATGCGCCCATCCGCTGGTCAATCGCCTGATAGAGAACATTCGCTGGGGACTGAGGGGCAACTTCCTGGAAGTGCCGACCGACTGCCCGCAAAGGGATGAACGGCAGGGATGGACAGGCGACGCTCAAATCTTTGCCCCGACGGCTGCTTACCTGTCGGACATCGCCGCTTTTATGACCAAATGGTTAATTGACCTGAACGACGGACAGAGAGAGGATGGTGCCTACCCTGATGTGGCGCCCGTCACGGGAGCCGGTTTCGGAACCCCCGCCTGGGGCGATGCCGGCATCGTCATTCCTTATGTCCTCTACCGCACTTACGGCGACACCAGAGTCATTGAACGATACTATGACCGAATGACCCGATACATTGAATATCTCAAAGCAAACAGCGATGGATTTCTGCGACCCGACATTGGCTATGGCGACTGGGTCCCCGCTGGTCCCCCAACACCGAGGGATGTCTTGGCAACCGCCTATTTTGCCCGGGTCACCCACCTAATGTCCGAAATGGCAGCTGCCATCGGCAAACAAGACGATGCTCAAGCCTATCAGCAACTTTTTGACCAGATCGCTCACGCCTTTGTCAACGCCTATGTTTCGCCCGACGGCAAGATTAAAGGCGAAACCCAGACCGCCTACGCCCTGGCTTTAGATCTGGATCTTTTGCCGGAGGATAAAAGGGCTTTGGCGCTGCATCATCTGGTCGCCGACATTGAGGGACGGGGCAATCATCTTTCCACCGGTTTCGTCGGGACCCTCCATCTGATGTCTGCCCTGACCAAGTTGGGTCGCACCGATGTCGCTTACCGGCTCCTTCTTCAGGAAACCTACCCATCCTGGCTCTATATGGTCCGAATGGGGGCAACGACGATCTGGGAGCGGTGGGACTCGTGGACGGAAGAGAGGGGCTTTCAGGACCCAGGGATGAACTCCTTCAACCACTACGCCTTCGGATCGGTCGGGGAATGGATTTTCTCTACAGTGGGGGGCATCGCAGCGGAAGAGGTGGCGTTCCGTCGGGTCCGGATTCAGCCGCAACCCAATGGATTGAGTCCCGTTAAGGCTCGTTACCGAAGTCCGTCAGGCACCATCACTGTTGAATGGACCGTTTCCAACAACACCTTCAACTTGATGCTGGAAATCCCCCCTAATGTCGTTGCTTCCGTTTATCTTCCGACCGAATCCGCCGATCAAGTGGCGGAGTCGGGAGGGAGCGCTCTCCAGTCGCCTGGCGTGCGCCTGTTAAGAAAGGAGGGCGACTCTATCGTCTTTGAGGTCTCTTCCGGTCGCTATCACTTCACTTGCCCGCTGCGCCGACCTTGAGCGAGCGGAGGGTCACAGCAAGGGCTAATTGGGCGGCAGCGTCCCGAATCTGCTGCCGATTGCCCCTCAGTTGATACCGTTCTACTTTCGTCTCGTTGGGAGTCACCAGACCGATGAAAACGGTCCCGATGGGCTTGTCCTCTTCCCCGCCGGTCGGACCGGCATATCCAGTTGTGGAGACCCCCACATCGGCTCTGAGCCTGGTCCGGACGAAACCCGCCATATGACGGGCGCATTCCTCGCTGACGACCCCTTTTTCAGCGATTACCGACCAAGGGACAGAAAGGAGGCTCATCTTGACCCCTTCCGTGTAAGCGATGATGCCACCACGGTAGTGCTGGCTGGCGCCGGGAACAAAGGTCAATCGGGCACCGATCAGTCCTCCCGTCACCGATTCCGCCGTCGCAATCGTCCACCCTTTTCCCTTGAGGGCTTCCATCACCAAGACCTCAAGGGGATCTTCGCCGACGCCGACCAGCCACTGACCGACTCTTTCAACGATCTTTTTGTGGAGTTCATTCAGAGCCGCTTCGGCATCGGTCTCCGAAGGGGCTTTGCACGCCAGACGCAGCCACACTTCGCCGGGTTTGACCAGTGTCCCGACCGTAGGATTACTCCCCCCCATTATGTCTGCCAACCGATCGGTCAGCGCCGATTCTCCCACTCCACTGAACCGCAACACCCGAACCCGCAGGACATCTCCTTTCAGTAAGTCTTTTAGGCGGGGGGTCACCTCATCATCAAACATCGCTTCCATCTCGGAAGGGACGCCGGGGAGAACGATCACTCGTTTGCCGTCTTTTTCCATCCAGATTCCGGGCGCTGTGCCGATCGGGTTGGGGATGGGGATTGCCCCTTCGGGAAGAAGGGCTTGCTTTAAGAGGGTCGGGCTCGGGCGAATCCCCCGAGAGGACAGCCGCTGCAGCAACCATTCCTCCGCCTGAGGATGAAAAACGAGGCGGACACCGAAGGCGACAGCGACTCCTTCGGCAGTCACATCGTCCGGAGTCGGTCCCAGACCGCCGGTCATCAGCGCCAGGTCCGACCGAGAAAGGGCTTCCTGAATCACTTGACCGATGCGCTGGACATTATCCCCGACCGTTGTCCTTCGGTAGAGATCAATCCCCAGGTCAGCGAGACGGCGGGACAGAAAAGAGGCATTAGTGTCCGTCACTTGACCCAAAAGAAGTTCCGTTCCCACACTGATGATTTCGGCTACCAAAAGAGAGCCCCCTTTTAATCGGTTGGTCAGCAAAGCCCTGCCTGTTTCACAATTGTGACTTAGTTGGCGCTTTCTTTGGGTTTGCCAAAGGGAAGGCGGAGGTGGAGAGGATGTTCCTGGGTTTTTTGACGGCGCCGTTCCGAGACCAGGGATTGAAAGAAGTGGTCCGGTTTGCGGCGGAGAACGGATTTAGCGGTCTGGAAGTGGCAACCGGGATCGGTCAGGGGCACATTGATGCCGGTCAGGTGGTCCAGGACAAAGGTCGGTCGGTCCGCAGAATTTTGAAGGGTTCAGGCGTCCAGATCACCAGCCTGGCAAGGTATGTGAACCTCCTGGACCCAGACCCCGACAAAAGAAGAGCACTGATCAACGAGATCAAAACGGTGATAGATGCCGCCGAGGTGTTGGAGGTTCCTGTCGTCTGCACGATGGGCGGCTTTCCCCTTCCGGGAAAGAGTAAAATGCACACCATTGAAGAAGAAGTTCCGAAAGTCTTTCCCGAAATCTGCCGTCACGCCGAGGCGAGGGGTGTTCGCATCGCTTTGGAGAATTGGTATATGACGAACTTGCAGGGGCTTCACCATTTTCAGCGGTTCTTTGAAGTCGCCCCCTTTGACAATTTAGGTCTCAACTTTGATCCATCCCATTTGGTTCATCAGGATATAGACTACATCGCCGCAACGGAGCGCTTTGGAGCCCGCATCTTCCACTGTCACGCTAAGGATACGGAAATTCTTTGGCACCGTCGCCGGTGGGTCGGCAATTACGAAGGCGGATGGTGGCGGTATGTCATTCCGGGCTTTGGGGTCATTGAGTGGGGACGGTTCATCAGCGCTTTGAGAAACGCCGGCTATGACGGAGTCCTTTCCATTGAGCACGAAGATAGTGCCTTCCCTGTGGAACTGGGTTTCCTGAAGGGAAGGGACTTCTTAAAGCAATACCTCTAACCAACTGGTCCCTCGCTGAGGATGGCTTTGGGAGCTTTTAAGGGGAAGGGTCGTGATGGTCGGAATTTCGGAGTTTTATGAGGGCAAGACGATACTGGTAACGGGAGCGACGGGTTTTTTGGGCAAGGCGGTCACCGAAAAAATTCTTCGGTCCTTGCCCCAGGTCAAGAAGATCATCCTTCTCGTTCGTGGCAAAGCGTTGCCGAACGGCGGTTGGCTGTCGGCACAGGAGCGGGTGGAAAAGGAGATTTTCCGGTCGTCCCTCTTGACCACCCTCCGCCGCCGTTATCAGGATGGTTTCGCCCGACTCGTTGCCGATAAGGTTCAGGTCGTGGAAGGCGAACTCAGTCACGAACGACTGGGTCTTGATGCCCAGTCCTTTCGCCAATTAGCAAAAGAGACTGACCTGATCATCAACAGCGCTGCGGTCGTTGCCTTTGACGAACGGTTGGATCGGGCGCTGGACCTGAATGTTTTGGCGATCCGAAGGATTTTGGAACTGGCACGGGAACGGATCAAAGGGGATTACACCTTGGATGTTGCGCCTCCTTTACTGGTCCACATCTCCACTTGTTATGTGTGCGGGATTCGGTCGGGCATCATTAAGGAAGAACTTCCTGATCCGTCAGGCGTCGGCGACCAGATTGACCAAATCCTCCAAATGTGCCGGGACATTGAAGCCTCAACGGCTGATGACGAGACCCCTCCCGTGATCCGGGAAACAGCCTTTAAGGAGCGAGCCGTGGAAGAGGGAATGCGCCTGTCCCGATCCTTCGGCTTTAACGACACCTACACCTTTACCAAGTGGTTAGGGGAGCGGCTGCTCATTGCCGAACGCGGACAGGTCCCTGCTTTAATTCTTCGCCCGTCCATTATTGAGAGCACCTTAAAGGAACCCGAGGGGGGATGGATTGAAAGTCAACGGATGGCGGATCCCCTGATCATTGGTTTTGCCAAGGGGCTGTTGAAGGACTTTCCGGGTGATCCGGACAGCGTCGTGGACATTATTCCGTGCGACCTGGTCGTCAATGCTGTCTTAACCCTAACGGCACACTTTGGGAATCGGGTCCTCTCCGGAGCATTGCCGGCTTCTTCTGCCTGTGAGGTTTACCAAATTGCCACCAGCACGGTCAACCTTCTGACCCTTCGGGATATGGTTCGGTTTTGCTCCCAATATTTTATGGAAAAGCCCCTCATAGATCGGGACGGCAGACCCATAAGGGTTCGCCCCTGGACCCTGCCCTCTCGGGACCAGTATCGTCAGCAATTAGAGAAGAGCCGAAGGAACCTTCAGCGACTGGAAAAAGCCCTCAAATTGGTTTCCTTTTTCCCGCCCGCCCGCCGAGCCCTTCAGAAACTGTCCACAAAAAGAGCAGGTCTCAACCGCTTAGAGCACTATGTCAACATTTATGCCCCTTACACCCACTTTTACGCCAAGTTTTCCGTTGAGAAGACCCTGTCCGTTTGGAGCCAGATGGACAAAAAAGAGAGAGAGCAATTTCCCTTTGACCCCGAATCCATTGATTGGCAGACCTACCTTCAAAAAGTTCACGTTCCGGGGTTGCAGCGGCACATCCTGGGCATCGCCGCTGTCGGAGGTGATGAGGGAGCCATTGAAATCTTGCCTGATTTGCTGTCTCGGGCAGCTGCCCGATTCCCCGACAAAATCGCCCTGCAGACCCGACGGGACGGAAAGTGGATTCGATGGACTTATGGTCAATGGCACCGCAAAGCGCAGTCCATCGGTCATCGTCTCAGGCTGTTAGGGGTGGAGCCCCGTGATCGGGTTCTTTTGTGGGCGCCTAACGGACCCGAATGGGGCATCGGCTACTTCGGTGCCTCCTTTGCTGGTGCAACGGTCGTGCCAGTGGATTGGCAATGGAGTGAGCAAGAAGTTGCGGAAATCGCCGCCATTACGAAAGCAAAAAAAGCCCTTTGCGATGAGAGCCGGTGGCGGCAATTAAGAATCGCCGTAGAAAGGACCTCGGCAGACACGCAGGTCCTGTCCCTCCAATCCCTTCTCCTTGACGAAAAAGAGCCCCCCAGGAAGGGTCGGATTTTAGAGCCCGGGACGACCGGGGACGATGTCGCTTCTATCATCTTTGTCACCGGACCAACCGTTGAAGCGAAGGGTGCCTGCCTCACCCATAGCAATTTCTTGAGTAACCTGAGAGCGATCGTCAGTGTGCTCCCACCGATGCAGAACGATCAATTTTTGTCTCTGTTGCCCCTTCACCATGCTTTAGAGTTCACCGGTGGACTTTTGGTGCCGATGTGGGCGGGTGCCGCTGTTACCTATCCGGAGACCCTCCGCTCCCGAGCCGTTCAAGAATTGATGCGGGAGGTCGGCACGACGGTTGTTATTGGTGTCCCCCGAATTTTCCAAATCTTTCACGAAGCCATCCACAATGAGGTCAAGAAAAGAGGATGGCTGGCAGTGAAAGCGGTCGGCGTTCTGAAAGGGATCAGCAAACTGGTCTTGCGCCTCACCGGTCGCAATGTCGGGCGGACGCTCTTTCGGTCGGTCCACCAACGCTTTGGGGGACGGATCAGAGCCTTCATCAGCGGAGGAGCCGCCCTACCCGGTGCCATCTTTGACGATTTCCAAGCGATGGGGTTTCTCATCTGCGAAGGTTATGGGCTCACCGAAACCTCCCCTGTCGTCACGGTCAATCCGATGGAAGCACCCAAAAGAGGCTCTGTCGGCAAACCCCTTCCGGGGGTGGATGTGGTCATTAACAATGCGACCGATGACGGAGTCGGAGAGATTTTGGTAAGGGGTCCCAATGTGTTTTTGGGCTACTACGCCAATCCGGAAGCGACCGATCGGGTTTTGCGAGACGGCTGGCTGTATACCGGTGACTTGGGAAAGATGGATCGGGATGGCTATCTGTATATCACCGGACGGATCAAGGATGTCATCATCACCGGTGCCGGAAAGAATGTCTATCCCGATGAGGTAGAAGCCCGACTGGCAGGACTACCAGGGGTTGCCGAATGGTGCGTTGTCGGTCTCTGGGACGAGGAGACGATGGGCGAGCGGGTTCACCTGGTCGTCCGCCCTGACCGAGAGGTCGTTGCTCTTCCCGACGATGAATGGGAAAGCCGGCTGCGCCAAGAGGTGCGCCGCCGATCCGCTCATTGGCCCTCCTATCAACGGATTGCTCAGATCCACATTTGGGAAGAGGAACTACCCAAGGGCATCGCCCTCGCCCCCGATCGGGCTCAGATCAAGGGAAAATTGTTGGCAAAACTCAAGAGGGCAGTCGGCAGGGAAACGGCACTTGCCGAAGGAGGGATCTCCTCACCGTTTCCACCGGACCTAATGAAGCAGATGTCCGCCCTCATCGCCCGCATCACAGGAAAACCGGAACGACCGCTCAGCCCAGGGACCGTCTTGGAAGAATTGGGTCTGGATTCCCTTCTTCGGCTGGAACTCCTGATCGGGCTGGAAAGCCAGTTCAATGTTTCTTTGCCGGAGTCGTCGGTCGTTCAGGCGCGGACCGTTGGTGATATTGCCGAAGTGCTTCTGGAACGGTTGGGGGCACCCCGACAACCGGTCGTCTCTTATGATGGAGCCAGTCGCCCCGACATTAGGAGCCGGTTGCAGTCGCTGGATCCCCACGAACTGAACCCCTGGCTTCACCAAGGGTTTTTGCAGCGCCTGTTGCGATGGGGAGCCAGGAAGTTCTTGTCATCTCTGTATCAACGATTCTTCCAATTGGAAGTCAAGGGTTTGGACAATGTGCCCGATCAGGGTGCCTTTATTATCGCCGCCAATCATTCGTCCCATTTGGATACGGGAGCCATTTTAGTGGCTTTGGAACAGAGAGCCCCTTCCCTCTTCGTTCTGGGAGCCGAAGATTACTTCTTCAACAACCGGTTGAAAGGCTGGTTCTTCACGACTTTCCTCCGGGTCGTCCCCTTCAGCCGGTATGCAAGCCCCTTGGAGAGCCTTCGCCTGGCTACCGGTATCCTTCGGGCAGGGTATCCTGTTCTGATTTACCCAGAAGGCACCCGGTCGGTTACGGGAAAACTGCAGCCGTTCAAACCGGGTTTAGCCCTCTTGGCGGTGGAGACGGGTGTCCCGATAGTTCCCGCCAGAATTGAAGGGACTTTTGAGGCACTGCCCAAAGGGCGGTGGCTTCCCAAAAGAGCCCAGGTGACCGTCACCTTTGCCCAGCCTGTCCCGCCGCTGACGCCTCAGACCGATGAGGATCGTCAAAGGCTCTACAAGATGCTCACGGAAACCGTCCGTCAGCGCATTGACTGTCCCGCCTAAGCCCTTCACCAAGGGGCAGTCCCAAACTTCGCTTTGTTAGCCCTTATCGGACATAGGCGGCGGTCACCCCGCCGTCAACGGTAATCGTGCAGCCCGTCGTCTTGCTGGAGCGATCACTGACCAGCCACAGGACCGCCTCGGCGACATCGGACGGATAGACATTAACCTTCAAGACGGTCCGGTTCCGGTAAAACTCCTCCAACTGGGAAGGGTCAATTCCATACTCCCGTGCCCTCTGCTGGCGCCACTCAGAACTCCAGATGCGGGAACCCTCTAAGACGGCATCGGGCGCCACGCAATTGACCCGAATGCCGTGACTGCCCCCCTCCTCCGCCAACGATCGGGCAAGGTGGGCTTCGGCGGCTTTGGCAGCGTTATAGACGGCTGCGCCCTTGCTGGCGACCAGAGCGTTCTTGCTGGTGATAAAAACGATGCTGCCACCGATGCCTTGAGCCTTGAGGATTCGGAATGCCTCCCTCGCCGGCAAAAAGTAGCCCAGCGCCAAAACATTCATTAACTTGTGCCAGTCGGCGACTGTTGTCTGGTCAATGGTCTTTGCCAGTGCCAGCCCGACGCTACAGACCAGGATGTCCAAGCCCCCGTAGGTGAGGACCGTTTCCTGGAAGACTTTGCGGACGCTCTCTTCGTCCGTCATATCGGCACCGATGGCGATGGCGCGTTGAGGACCACACTTTTCAACGATCTGACCCGCCACTTCCTCAGCACCCTTTTCATCCAAGTCCGTGACGACAACGTGGGCACCCTCCTCCGCTAACCGCATCGCAATCGCCCGACCGATGCCGCCCGCCCCGCCGGTGACCACGGCAATCCTTCGAGACAGTTCCTTCTCTGGGGGTGCCAGGCGCAATTTGTAAAGTTCCAACGGCCAATATTCAATGGCAGAGGCTTCGTCGTCGGAAAGGGAAGTGTATTGGTCCAGAGCCCAAGTTCCTTTCATCACTTCAATCGCCCGGTGGAAGATCAACGCCGATTGAAGGGCAGTGAACTTATCCCGACCCGTTGCCACCAGTCCCAAACCGGGGAAAAGGGTAATCCGTTGATAGGGATCGTGCATTGGCGCTCCATTTTTGACGGTCCGTTTGTAATAGTCCTCATATCGGACCGCGTAGTCATCGCACAATTGGCGGATGGTCCGTAGCGTCTCTTCAGTCGGCTGTCCGTCCCAACTGATGGGGATCCAGAGGGGATAGTGCTTGGTATGGACCAAATGATCGGGACAAGCGGAGCCGACCATTGACACTTGCTGGCTTTCTCTCAAGGCGGTGAACTCAAGGACCCGGTCCGAATCGTCGTAATGAAGGATCACTCGCTTCCTCTTGCTGACCGCACCTCTAAGGACGGGCAGCATTTGAACCATCAAAGAGGATCTCTTGGCTTTGTCCAAGGGCTGCAAGGCGAAACCACCAAAGACCCGCTTCCCCTTTAATGCCTCATCCACCGCCTCCTGCGCTTCATTGATCAACCGAACAGTGTTCTCGTAACTTTCCCGATGGGTCTCCCCCCAGCAGACGAATCCGTGCTTTTGAAGGATCGCTCCTTCGGCTTTGGGATTCTCCTTCAACAATTGGGCGATCTTCTTCGCCAGAGGAAAGCCGGGGCGGACATAGGGCACCCACAAGAGACGGTTTCCGAAGACGCGCCGAGCCAGTTCTTCGCCGTTGAGAGCGTTCCCAAAAGCGAGAATGGCATCGGGATGGGTATGATCTACGTGAGGGAACGGGATAAAGGCGTGCATTAGGACCTCCACCGACTGACGGGGACCACCGGGTTTGAAAACGCAATGGTCCACATAGGCAACCATCTCTTCATCCGAGAGAACTTCCTTCTCTTCAAGGGGGACCAGATCGTCTTGACGGAGACCGGCAAAATCTTTGACCGTGCAGGTCGCCAGGTCAGAACCGCTCCCTTTCACCCACAAAACCCGCGTCGGACGACCCCGATGGTCCAACTCCGTTGACTTGGTGCTGGTGTTGCCGCCCCTCCAGTTGACGATCGCCGGTTCGGCGCCCAATAACCGAGACCGATAGACCAGTAACTCTAATTCGGACCGACATTTCTTGGCTTCCTCTTCGTTCCAAAGGGATGGCAGGGCAGGCATCCCCTTCACCTCCGGTAAACCTTCCTTTGGTATTTTGACAATTCCTTCCGTGATCAGAAGCCTATGGCGCTGTCAGGCTTCCACCTTTTCTTAAGACGCCCCATCCTGGGCGGTTCGTCATCCGAAACACCGGACCCGATGCCACAAAGCCCGGCTCAAAAAAAGATTTCTCCAAAAAAAGATGAGTATCCAGGTCATAGAAAGCGAAACCACCGACCCCCGCTGCCAATTGGGCAGCAGCCGTCAGTCCCAATTCCGTTTCCACCATCGCCCCGATCATTAACAGGAGCCCTGCTTCCTTTGCCCGCTGGATAATTCTCAAACTTTCCGAAAAGCCTGTCTTCATCACTTTGATGTTGATGCCGTGAGCGGCTTTTTGGGCGATCAGGCGCACTGCATCCTCCTCGCTGGTCACCGATTCATCGGCGATGATCGGGACCACTGACCGTTGGGTGAGCCAGGCAAGACCTTTTAGGTCGGCCCTCTCAACAGGCTGTTCAAAAAGAACAGGCGTGATGCCTTTCTCCCCCAACCTTGCCAACAGAACTAAAGCATCGTTTGGTTGGTAAGCCTGATTGGCGTCCAATTGGAGCCAACTCCTACCCGTTAACCGGTGAACCGTTACGATCCTTTCCAGATCCTCTTCCCATTCGCCCGAAAGTTTGATCTTGAACCGTCGGAAACCCATTGATACGAACCGTTTGGTCAACTCCTCCACTTGATCTTTGGGAAGGATCGGGATGGTCACATCGGTTTCCAATTGATCGGTGGCACCGCCAAAGAAAAGCCAGAGGGGACGACCTTGCTTTTTTCCGATTGCGTCCAAGAGCGCCATTTCCAAAGCCCCTCGCGCTGCCCGATGATGTGTTAGGACCTCCCCCACTTGACCGTGGAGGAGAGACCAGGAAACAGGTTGTCCGATAAGAAGGGGTGCGACCTTTTCAAGGGCTTCTTTGACAGAGTCCGCTGTCTCGTTCATCAGCGCTCGGGACGGCGCTGCTTCGCCCCAACCCTCCCATCCATCGGTCACGATCAACCGAACAAACCAGTTGTCGGTCCACTCAGTGGTCTCTTGTGAAATAGCAAAAGGGGTGTGCAACGGAATCCGAAGGGGTTCCCAAACGAGGTCAGCAATCCGACTTTCGGACAAGGTTTCTCGCCCTCACTGATGCGGGTGCACCCAACCAGAAGCGCCGACTTTGGATTTCCTTAGCCATCTCTCTATTCGAATCCCAAAAAGACTTGGCGCAAGTAGCGGAGGCTTTCAACGGCAATTCTTTCGGGACCGGGCGAAAAGTCAAAAACCTCTACGCTGACGAATCCCGAGTAATTCAATTCTTTAACTGCTTGAGCGAGGGGCCTCAAGTCGGTTGCCCCCATCCCCGGTCCCTGCCGGTTGGCATCGTTGGCGTGAAGGTGCCGAAGATGAGGACCAACCAGCCGGACCGCTTCGTCCAAAGGCAACGATTCAGCGCAGGCGCTCTTCACATCCACCATCGTCTGCAAGCAGGGATGATTGACTTCTTTCACAAAGCGAACGGCTTCTTTGAGGGAAGGGATGAAGTCCGTCTCTCCTGGCAGCGCCTCTATACAAAAAATGACACCCGCCTTTTCCGCTGCAGGAAGAAGATCAAAAAACAGGTTCTTCGTCCGCTCCCACGCCTTCTCGTAGGTATCCCCTACCACCAAGGACCGTTGCTTGGGCGACCCAACGACCAAGATGCGCCCGCCCAGGTCTTGGCACAAACCGATTAACTCCTCCAGATACCCTTTGGTCGCTTGGCGGATCTGCGGATTTGGATCGGTCAAGTGCAGACCGGTCGGTCCGACCAAAAGCCAGTGCATCCCCACGATTTCCAGGTTCTGATCGGCTGCTATTTGGCGGACCATTGCCCTCTGGGCACTGGTGATTTGGTCGGCTCGCTGAGCCAGCGTGAAAGGGGCGATCTCGACACCGTCATAGCCTGTCTGGCGAATGAAGCAAAGTGCCTGCTCCAAAGACCACGACTGAAAGACTTCATTGCAGATCGCAAACTGGAGCGCCATCAAGACCACCAAGGGGATTTTGACGCCAGCAGGGTGATATAATCTACAATACGACGGGGAGAGGGATCGGGGTGTCGTCCGTTCCCCTTACTGTCGGCATAGGTTGCTGTCGGCACGAGGAGGTCATCAAAAGGGCTGAAGGGTCGGCTGGAGGGACAACAGACAGGCTGTGAGTAAAACAGACGGACAAGAGATTTCTCTTGTTGTCCCTGTTGCCGATGCGAGCCATTTGGCTCGTGTCTTGGGGACGAGAGATGAGTATTTGCGATTCCTGCGCAAGGAATTGCAGACTCAGATCGTTGCGCGAGAAGGTGGTTTCTTAGTTCAGGGAACGGAACCTCACGCCCGCTGGGCGGCGGATGTGCTCTCCCAAATGCTCAATGTGGTGGCAAAAGGGGGAAGCTTGACCGCCTCTGATGTCCGCTATCTTTTACGGCTGGTCCAATCGGGTCAGTCTGTAGAGACGGAAGATCTCCTCACTCAGACCGTCTTCATCACCGAGCGGGGCAAGCGCATTGTCCCTAAGACCCTGGGGCAAATTCACTATGTCCGTCAAATGAAAGAAAAGGAACTGGTCTTTGCGATTGGTCCAGCGGGGACGGGCAAAACTTTCCTTGCCGTGGCAATGGCGGTCGCCGCTTTGAAGGAAAAGACTGTTACCCGCATCATCCTTGCCCGCCCCGCTGTGGAAGCAGGGGAACGATTGGGCTTTTTACCAGGGGACATCTATGAGAAAGTGGACCCTTATATGAGACCCCTTTATGATGCCCTTTATGATTTGCTGGATGCGGAAAAGGTGAGCCGACTCATTGAACGCCGAACGATTGAAGTGATTCCCTTAGCCTTTATGAGGGGCAGGACCTTTAACGACGCTTTTATCGTCTTAGACGAAGCCCAAAACACGACCCCTTTGCAGATGAAGATGTTTCTGACCCGAATGGGCTTTGGGTCCAAAGTGGTCGTCACCGGCGACATTACTCAAATTGACCTGCCTCGGTCCAGAAAATCAGGTCTGGTTGAAATTCAAACGATCTTAAAGGGATTGCCGGGTGTGGCGTTCGTCTATCTGACGGAGCAAGATGTAGTCCGTCACCCTCTTGTCCAGAAAATCGTGCTGCGCTACGAAGAGTGGGAGAAGAGGGGGAAAGAATCACTCCGGGGTCGGGGTGACAGTGGTGAAGAGTAACCGTAGTTTTGAAAAACGCCGTTTATCGGTTGAGAAGAAGATCATCTCATCCGTCCAAAATCTTCTAAAAGGGAACCGAGATGCCCTGCTCCGTTGGGTCCTTCTTTTGGCGACCGCTGGGGTCCTCTTTGCATCACTGACACCGACCACTTTGCTGACTCCCCTTTCTTTGGTCGTCGGACAAAGATTTCCCCGTGATATCTACGCCCACCGCCAAGTCCGGTTTGTGTCCGAAAGTTTGACGGAGGCAAAGCGGAGAGACTATGAGGCAACGGTGCAGAAGGTCTATCGGAGGGATCGGGCGACCGAGGATTATTTAAAGGCGTTGGTTCGGGACCTTTTTGATGAAGTCCTTGCTCTTCAAAACCAAAGGAGTCCGCTGCCGGAAAAAGTGGAGCGGCTGCGTCAAAAGGTCGGTCTGAACATTTCTCCGACAGCGGTCCGGTATCTTCTTCGTTCCAGTCCGTTAAGCGTCCGATACAGTGAGAGGATCGTTTTGCAGGCGCTGGAAACCGAATGGGCGCGGGGTCTTCGTCCTGATGGGGTGGAAGTTGCGGACGCCCGCCGAAGGGTTCATCACCAACTGGACCGGTTGCCCCTTTCCTCTTCCCTTCGGTTTGCCCTAAAGGGAATTATCTCAGAGGTTCTCCTTTCCAATATGGTCTTTGACCCAGAAGCGACCCAAAGGGCAAGGGAGCGAGCCCGATTGTCGGTGCCACCCGTTTGGGTGACTCTTTCCGTCGGTCAGTTGGTTGCGCGCAAGGGCGATCTGGTCACTCCCCTTCATTTGGAAAAACTGAAAGCCCTCAGCGTCAATTGGCAGACGGTGATCGGTCTCGTGATCCTCTCTCTAATCCTGTCCTACGGCTTTGGGGTGTTTCTCAAAACAGCGGTCCCCAATGTCTACGAGAATACGTCCACCCTGGTTTTGACCGCGTTGGTCTGGCTGCCGCCGCTGATCCTTTTGAAAATTTTCCGGAGTCTAACGGGATGGGAAGCAGCACTGCCACTGATCACGACCGCATCAATGGTCGGATCGGTTCTCATCAGCCCCTTGGTCAGCCAATTTGCTTCTGGCGTGAGTGCCCTTGCGGTGATCGGCAGCGTTGCGGTGGAAGGCAGCGGACCGGTGACGGTAGCGATGAGGGTCTTTTTGGTCACCGCCATTGCCGGTGTGGCAGCGGCTTTCTTGTCGTCAGATCTGAGGACCAGGGGTCAACTGCTTCAGGCAGGATTTTTGGTCGGTTTCTTGACTCTTTTGCTTCAGTTGGCAGTCGGCACTATTACCGGGGAGACGAGCTATCTGAACTGGGAAACGTGGTCTCCCATCCTGCTGTGGTCTGCAATCACGGCCACCCTCTCCCCTGCCTTAGCCTTAGCCGCCATTGCGGTGCTGGAGCGGCTGATGGACGTGACCAGCGTCTTTCGTCTGATGGAACTGTCCAGTCCCCATGCCCCCCTTCTTCGGGAACTGGCGGAAAAGGCGCCTGGAACTTTTCAGTCATCCCTCATTGTCGCCCGACTGGCTCAAGAAGCCGCCAAAGCCATTGGTGCCAATGACCTTTTGACTTGGACAGGAGCCCTCTATCACGACATCGGCAAGTCCATCCGACCCAACTATTTTGTTGAAAATCAACATTCGGGAATGATCAACCCCCACAACCATATGGGCAGTCAGATGTCCGCAAAAGTATTGGCTCTGCACGTGGATCAAGGGGTGGAACTGGCCCGCCACCACCGTCTGCCCCGCATCATCAGAGACATTATTCAACAGCATCACGGCAATTCGTTGATGACCTATTTCTGGCAGAAGGCTTTAGAAGAAAATCCGCGCGCCGACCCGTCCGCTTTCCGTTACAAGGGACCTCTTCCACAGACGAAAGAAGCCGCCCTGGTGATGCTTGCCGACGGTGTCCAAGCCGCCGTCCATTCCCTCTCCAACCCGACCAACGAAAATATAGAAAAGGTCGTCAAGGAGGTTGTGTCCGACCGCATCAACGATGGTCAACTTTCGGAATCCCCTCTCACTCTTAAAGACATTGAGATCATCCAGAAATCTTTCATTGAGACCCTAAAGGCGATCTACCATCACCGCATTGACTATCCCAAAGGTGAGGTCCGAGACAATGGGAGCCCGCCCCTTCGCCACCATAACGGTGATAGCGGTCGCCCCCTGCCGCCTGCCAGCCTCCCTGACCGCCCCAGTGCGCCGCCTCCTCGCAAGAGTCCTTGAAGCAGAGGTCCTTAAAAAAAGAGGACCGCTTGACCGCCCCTTTGCCCTCACCGTTGCCTTCTGCGATGAGCCTTATATTCGGACCTTGAACAAAAGGTTCCTCGGTCACAACGGGTCAACGGATGTTTTGTCTTTTCCCTTTGACAGCATCACCGAAGACGGCGACCGTTACCTTGGTGACATCGTTGTCTGCCTGCCGGTGGCGCAACGAAATGCCCGCCGCTACAAAGTCCCCCTTCAAAAGGAAGTCTTGAGATTGACCGTGCACGGTCTTCTGCATTTGCTCGGTCATAACGATGAAACACCTTTGGAAAGGAAACAGATGGCGGAGAAGGAAAGAAGCTATCTAAAAGAATTCTTGAAGAACAAGCCTTAAAAAAGGCGCAGCGGTTGCCATCGCCATCTGCCTTAGAATTGTGCTCAGACAGAGTTTTTGCTGTTAATAAGATAGGGAAGGGAACCAATATGTTTTGGACCTATCGGGGTGACCCTCGGATGTGGGTCTGGCTGACCCACAGAGTGACAGGAGTCGGCATCTTCCTTTTCTTGCTCGTTCACGTCATTGATACAGCCCTCATCGGATGGGGTCCGGACCTTTACAACCGGATAATGGCTCTTTACCATCATCCCTTGTTTCGGGTCGGGGAAGTCCTTTTGGTCGGGATGGTCCTCTTTCACGGAATTAACGGACTGTCCATCATTGTTTTAGAACTGTTCCCAGCCCTTACCCTGCGCTACCGCCCTTTTTTGGCGGGTGTCATCGGCATCTTCTTACTCCTTTACTTACCCAGCGCTGCCATTATGATCTCCCAAATGATGTCCCCATCTGCCTCTCATTCGTTCCAAAATTTGCCTTTGAAAGACTCGCGACCCTGGCTGATCGCCCTTTTCCCTGCCCTTGCGGTTTTTTCGCTGAGCGCTCCGACTCTGCCCACCTTACCTTACCTTTATCCGCGCCCAGTAGAAAAAGGAATGGAATTCTACGGATGGCTCTTTATGCGATTTTCTGGAATTGCCCTGATCTTCCTTGCGTTCGGTCACCTGTGGATTATGCATCTGGTGGACGGTGGAGTGGAAAGAATTAACTACCAGTTCGTCGCCGAAAGGTTTGCGACCCCCTTCTGGCGGACTTACGATCTTCTTTTGCTACTGTTGGCGATGGGTCATGGAGTCTGGGGAATGAGGAGCGTTCTGATGGATTATGTTCACCATCCCATCCGTCGGTTGCTGGCGCTGTGGATCCTATATGCTGTTTCGGCTATCATCCTGGCACTGGGGGCTTTGATCCTTTTCACTTTCCAACCTCACCCACAAGGGAGTTAGGTTAAGGGGAGGAAGTTCTCGTGTCGGACGATGTGATCGTTCACCAATATGAAGCCGTCGTCGTCGGTGCGGGGGGCGCTGGACTGATGGCCGCCCTGCATCTTGCCCAACAAGGCGTCTCTACCGCTGTGGTGAGCAAACTCTACCCGACAAGGTCCCACACGGGCACCGCTCAAGGCGGAATCGGAGCGCCTCTCGGAAGTGTGGAGGAGGACCATTGGGAATGGTATGCCTTTGACACGATCAAGGGGTCCGATTACCTGGCGGACCAGGACGCCGTTGACATAATGTGCCAAGAAGCGGTCGATTGTGTCTATTTTTTGGAACATATGGGTCTTCCCTTTGACCGGACCCCCGAAGGTAAGATTCTCCAGAGGCGGTTCGGCGGGCATACCCGCAACTACGGGGAAGGACCCGTTCGCCGTGCCTGCCACGCTGCCGACCGGACGGGTCATATGATCCTGCAGACTCTTTATCAGCAGTGCCTGAAACGGTCGGTGACCTTCTTTGATGAGTTTTTCCTGACCGACATCATCCTGACCGAGGACGGACCGCCCCCATCGTGCTGTGGGATTGTCGCCTTGGAAATTGCGACCGGTCGCCTGCACGTCTTTAATGCCAAGACCGTCCTCTTGGCGACGGGCGGTTTTGGAAGAATTTTCAAGATCACCAGCAATGCCCATACCTTGACCGGCGATGGCTGTGCCGTCGTCTGGCGCCGCGGCGTGCCGTTGGAGGATATGGAGTTTTACCAGTTCCATCCGACGGGCATCTACCGAATGGGCATTCTCCTAAGCGAGGCAGCCCGAGGAGAAGGCGCTTATTTAATCAACGATCTGGGCGAGCGCTTTCTTCAGCGCTACGCCCCAACCCTGATGGAACTGGCTCCCAGGGATCTGATCAGCCGATATATGTATCTGGAGATCAAAGAGGGGCGCGGCATCGGGGGCAAGGACTATCTTTACCTGGACCTTCGGCACCTGCCAAGGCAGGTGTTGGACGAAAAGTTACCGGACATTACCGATTTCGTGAGGACTTATCTGGGTTTGGAACCTGCCCGAGAACCGGTCCCCGTCCAGCCAACTGCCCATTATGCGATGGGGGGTATTCCGACCGATGTTTACGGTCAGGTCCTTTGGGACGAGATCGGGAGGAAGGTGAACGGGCTCTACGCTGCCGGCGAGTGCGCTTGCGTTTCCGTTCACGGTGCCAATAGGCTGGGAACCAACTCTCTGGTCGACATCCTGGTCTTTGGTCGCCGGGCGGGACTGCATATGGCGTCCTGGTGCCGAGAACAGGGCTGGGTGCCCCTTCCCGATAATCCCCAAGCCTTCACCGAGCAGATTCTCTCCCAACTCCTTAAGACAAACGGGACCGAACGGATCGGGCGCATCCGACAAGAGTTGCAGGAAGTGATGATGGATCAGGCGGGTGTCTGGCGAACAGGGGACGGTTTGTCGCAGGCGTTGGATAAGGTCCGAAGCCTCAAGGAACGACTCTTTCATCTTCGGCTGGACGACACCGGACGGCTTTTTAACCTGGATCTGTTGGAGGCTATGGAATTGACTTACCTTTTGGATTGTGCCGAGGCTTTAGTCGTCAGCGCCCTGAACAGAACGGAGAGCCGAGGTGCCCATTACCGTGACGATTACCCCGAGCGAGACGATGCCAATTGGTTGCGCCACACCCTGGTCCGATGCTCAGGCTGGCGACTCGGATCAGCAGACCACAAACTGGAATTCTCCTACAAACCCGTCGTCATCACCCGCTTCCAGCCGGCTCAGAGAAAGTATTGATGAGAAGGATTAAGGATCGGACATCGCTGATCAAAAGAAATTAGATCCGTCTCTGATTCGGGGGTCAGTGAAATGAGTGAGGAGCCGAAAGCTGTCATTGGTGTGGATGTGGGGACTTTAAGTGTGCGGGCAGGAGTCTTTCTTCTGAACGGTCGCCTCCTGGCGCACAAGGCGGAACCATTGGACCTAAACCGACCAGCCCCCGACTTTGTGGAACAGTCGTCCCAGCAAATTTGGGAAGCGACCGGTCGGGCGGTCAGGGGAGCGGTCCAGGATGCCCAAGTGAATCCGACCGACATTATCGGTATTAGTTACGACGCAACCTGCTCCCTGGTCGCCCTTGACCGAAACGGAGCGCCGCTGAGCATTTCCCCTAACGGCGATCCCTACTGGAATGTGATCGTCTGGATGGATCATCGGGCGGTCGGTCAGGCAGATCGGATCAATGAAGGGAACCATCCGGTCCTTCAATATGTAGGCGGACGCATCTCCCCCGAAATGGAACCCCCCAAACTTCTCTGGGTCAAAGAAAACCTCCCCGACCGATGGAAGGATTCGGGAAAATTCTTTGACTTAGCCGACTTTATGGTCTACCAGTCCACCGGTCAGGATGTCCGGAGTTTGTGCACCGTCGTCTGTAAGTGGCTGTATCTGGGTCACGAGAGCCGTTGGGATCAAGGCTTTTACCAACAGATTGGTCTTGACGACCTCTTGGATGGTCAAAGGGTAACCGAAACCGTCCGCCCGATGGGCAGTTTTGCAGGGCATTTGACCCCCGAAGCCGCTGCCCATTTGGGCTTAACGACCCAAACGGCGGTTGCCGTCGGCATCATAGATGCCCACGCAGGGGGCATCGGGGTTTTGGGTTCCATTTGGGAAGATGAGGGAGTGGACGGCGCTCCGTTGGACCTTCTGGAGACGGCGGTGGCTCTCATCGGTGGCACTTCGTCGTGCCATATGGCGGTCTCCCGAGAACCCCGGTTTGTCCCCGGTGTATGGGGTCCTTACTACGGGGCAATGATCCCAGGAATGTGGTTGACAGAAGGCGGTCAGAGCGCAACTGGTGGATTGATGGACTACGTGATTATGGACTCCCATCTGTATCCGCAACTGGAAAAATCAGCCAGGGAGAAAGGTGTGACCGTTTACGACATTTTGAATGAAGAGTTAGAGAAGATGGCGAACGGAAGACCGATGTGGCTGCTGACGAGGGATTTTCACATCTTGGATTACCATCACGGCAACCGATCGCCCCACGCTGATCCTCACGCTCGGGGTGTGGTGGACGGTCTGACCCTGGACTTATCCCTGGAAGCGCTGGCAAAGCGCTACTACGCCACCATTCAATCCATCGCCTATGGGACAAGGGAAATCATTGAAAAGATGAACGCCTGTGGTCATCGGATTCAGAGGATTTATGCAACGGGGGGCGGGACGAAGAATCCGATCTGGTTGCAGGAGCATGCCGACATCACTGAAGGAGACATTCGGTTAGCCCGCGAACCCGAGGCGGTCCTTCTGGGCACTGCCGTTTTGGCAGCCGTCGGCGCCGGTGCCTACCAGAGCATTCCAGAAGGGATGAGGGCGATGTGCCATCCCGGTCGCATCATTAAACCCCGTCCCGAATCGTTTCCGTATCACCGAGTCAAGTTTGAGATTTACAAGGAGATGTATAAGGAGCACTTGAGAAGACGAGAGAAAATGGCGGTTTTTGGCGAATAGGGCTCCCATCTTTAGTTGGTTCCTCTACTTTTCTCTTGGTGTGGGGCAACCGAACTCTTGAAACGCCTGATACATTGCCACGATGTTCTCAAAGGGCAAATCGGGTCCGACTTCCCCGTGAAGAATCAAACCACCGTTGAATCGTCCAAACAGTTCCACTGTTTCTCGCACGTGCTCTCTAACCTCTTCGGGAGTTCCGAAGGGAAGAATCTTTTGACGGTCCAGATCGGACCGAACGCAGACGCGCCCCGCCAGTTTCTTCTCTATGACTTCCTTTGGAAACAGGGGATGCTGGGGATTGAGGACATCTACACCCATCTCAATGAAATCGTCCCAAATGTCCACCGTCCACCCGTCGGTATGGAAAAAGATGAACCGCCCAGCATCCTTGACCAGATCAAACAGAATCTGATAGCGAGGCTTGAAAAAAGACCGCCACTTTTGGGGGCTAATGAGGAGCCGATTTTGAGCCCCCCAGTCGTCGGCAAAGGCGATTCCGTCCGCACCTGCCTTTAGGTATTTTTCAATGAGCCCCTTGTTCCACTTCACGATCCGGTCAGCCAGTTCGTGAAGTTCCGAACGGTCTTCTGCCAGATCAATCAGAAGGTTTTCGGTGCCCCTCAAAAATTGCAGCCGCTCAAAAAGTGTCCCTCCGCTTCCCAGAGAGAACCAGGAATGATTGCCCGCTTCTAATCGGGCACGAAATCCAGCGAAATGGGTTTCCGGAGGATGAGGCGGCAACCGATAATCTTTGAGCCGTCCCCAGTCCTCCAGTGCGGGCTTCTTCACCTCACCGGTGGTATAACCCTTTAACATCACCCATTGACTGCCCCACTCGTCCGTGAAGGTTTGAAAAAGACCTTCGCCCTCGGGTTTGGGTGGGATTGTGAACGAGTTGTTCCCAAAATCGTCGGGAAGGGAATTGAGAAGATCTACCAGTTTTTGCCCGTGCCGCCACAAGGCACCGGGGAAAACGGCGTGATGGAAGGGGATTCGGTCTGGTCCCTCAAAACGGATGGCGGCGATCACTCGTTCCCTGCTGGTCATTTTTATCCTCCCACCTTCTGCCACCAGGCACGATGAAGGACTATGACTGGAAGGTATTCCAGTGCAAGACTCGCTCTAAGGGTCTTTTTTCCTTTTCCGGCTGCTCGGCGGGGTAGCCTAAGGGAACGAGAGAAACGAGACGATAGCCATCAGGGACCTTCAGGAGACGACGGATCGGGTCAGCGTATTCCTTCTTGTCGCCAGCAACCCAGCAACTCCCGACACCGTGCGCCCAGGCGGCTAACAGGATCGCCATCGTCGCCGCCGAGCCGTCTTCCAAGTAGTAGCGAGTCTGCTGGCAGAAGACGGCGATGCAGGCGGGCGCATCGGCAATAAACTTTCCATAATCGGTCAGTTCCGCCACCTGTCGCAAAAGAAGAGGGTCGGTGATCACGATGAACTCCCAAGGCTGCTTGTTAACGGCACTGGGCGACATTCGGGCGCAGTCAACGATGTCCATCAACACCTCTTTGGGAATAGAGCGCTTCTGATAGACGCGGATGCTGCGTCGTGTTTTCAGGCAGTGAAGAGCATCCACCGGTCAACCCTCCTTTCTCCTTCTTTTTTGATCGGCTGAACGGATGATGTCTGTAGGGGGAAATGGCGGAAACATTCAGGACAATTGGTGGACTATCATAGAGAAGCGAAACCCGTGAAAGGAGGAGTGGCGATGAAGGTTGGGATCGTCAGTTTCACCGATGGGAGGAAGCGGGTTGCCGATGCCTTGTGGCAAGACTGCTTGCGATTTCAAACCCGTGTAGAGGAATGGCTCAAGTCCGAGGGTCATTCGGTCGTCCCTTACGACCAGGTGGTCTGGAACTGGGAGACAGCGAAGAAAGCCGGCGGGGTGATGAAGGAATCAGGTTGCGAAGCGGTCGTGTTCAATTTCAGCGTCTGGTCCTACCCGGACTTTACCGTCCAGTGCGCTCAAATGTTTGAGGCACCCATTCTGTTTTTAGGAAACATCAATCCTGGCTATCCGGGCTGGGTGGCTTTCTTTGCCTCGGCGGGGGCTCTGGATGAGGTTGGTAGACCTTTCGGTCGGGCTCTGGGCGATATTTCCGACCCAAAGGTTCAAAAGACCATCCGCGAATTCCTTAATCGGGCAAACCCTGATCGCCGCCAGCGGGGTCAGGAGGCGGCAAAAAAGTTGTTTGGGCTTCGTTATGGAGAATTTGATGGTCCATCAATGGGAATGTATACGGGACACGTGGACCAGAGCCAGTGGATGAGCCAGTTCGGAATTCATGTCCATCACGTCAGTCAGTTGACGCTCGCCTGGAGAATGGAGAAGGTCTCAGAGGAACGGGTCCAGGCAGGTCTAGAATGGTTGGAAAAGATGGCAGGGTCCATTGAGTGGGACGGCAAGTATTTGACCCCAGGGTTGGGCGGCACGTTAGCCCGCCAAATTCGCCTCTATTTGGCAATGAAGGACTTGTGCCGAGAGGAAGGGCTGGAGTTTTGTGGGATAACGGGACAGTTGGACTTTACCGAATGGGAAAAAGGCATCACGATGGACCTGCCCGAAGCACTTCTGAACGACATTGCCGACTGGGAGGAGAATCCGAAGAAGGTCATCATTTGCGCCACCGAATGCGACAGCAACGGAGCCCTCACGATGCAGTTGATGCACCATCTTTCCGGCACGCCCGTCCTCTTTGCGGACTTGCGCCACTACCACGAGGACTTGAATGTGTATGATCTGGTGAACTCTGGTGAGCATTCGCCCTGGTTGTCTAAATACAGCGATGACCCGGCAGTTAACTGGAAAGAAGTTCACTTAAGACCGGCACCCAGTTTCTACTTCCCCTGTGGTGGCGCCAGCGTTGCCTTCTTTTCCGATCCTGCCGACCCGGTGACCTTTGCCCGTATCACTCGGTTCAAAGGTCGTTTCCGAATGCACATCCTTAAAGGCGCCTTCGTTCGCTTTGGTAAGGAAAAAGACGAGGAACTCGCCCGAATGACCACCTGGGAATGGCCCCATGCCTTTGCCCGTTTTGACTGCCCCGTTGATGTGATTGCCAAAAACTACTCCTGCAATCACATCCACGCCATTTTGGGTGACTGGGTGGGTGAACTGGTTGCCGCTTGTGAATACCTGGACATTGAGCCCATCGTCCTGTCCTAAAGGGGCAAAAGGTCTCTGACGGTCCTATGCGGGACACTTTTTAAGCCAATCCCGACCGCGCACGGGCGATAAAGGGAACAGAAAACAAGTTACTGCCGTCTAAAGGTCAGCACCGGGAGGGATTGGCCAATGAAGAGGGGACTGATCCTCTGGCTGGCTCTTTTAGCGGTGACCGCCTCTGTCGCTTCGCCTTGCGGGATTATCGTGCCTCCCAGACCAGGACCTTCCTTCTCCTTGAAGTATCGCCATATGAAGGCAACGATCGCCGATGGGACGGTCCTGGTGGAAGCCCGCCAAGCCTTTGTCAATGAAGCCCCTTTTGAGACGGAAGGCATCTATTTGTTCCCTGTGCCCGATGGAGCTGCCGTCCATCGCTTCGCTCTGGTGATTGACGGGAAAACTTACGAAGGCGAACTGATGAGCCGGGAGGAGGCGAGAAGAACTTACGAGAGGATTGTTGGAGCCCGCAAGGATCCGGCTCTTTTGGAACTCATCGGGCGCCAAACCTTTCGCCTGAGGATCTTTCCCTTCCCGCCCCAGGGTCAGAGAGAGACAGAGGTCCATTACGATCAGGTCCTCAGCAGGCAGGGCAATCTATACCGTTTCGTTTACCCGATGAAGATAGAAGGGCTGTCTGCCCGACCGGCAGAGGAAGCCACCATCACGATCCGCATCTCCTCCCGGCGTCCCATCAAGACCGTTTACTCGCCGACCCATCCCGTCTCGGTCCGGCGCCCCGACGACCATACGGCTATCGTGACCTACGAAGAGAGAAATGTGAAGCCCGTTGACGACTTTACCCTCTATTACAGCGTTGCCGAAGGTCCGATGGGTGCCACTCTGCTCACTTATCGGGAGCGAGGCGACAAGGACGGTTACTTTCTCGTTTTTCTGACCCCTCAACTGGCTTGGGACAAAAGGGACCAGTCGGCAAAGGATGTGGTCTTTGTCCTGGATCGGACGGGAAGTATGTCGGGCAAGAAAATAGAGCAGGCGAAAGAAGCCTTGAAGTTCTGCGTGGAAAGTCTCAATCCGGAGGATCGCTTCTCTGTCATCGTCTTTAATGAATCACCCGATCTCTTATGGGAAGACTTGAGAGAAGCCAATTCCAAAAACAAGAAGGAGGCAATCCGTTTCTTTGAAGATGTGACGGCTTCTGGCGGGACCAACATCAACGACGCCCTTTTGGAAGCCCTCAGCCTCTTTAAGATGAGACGGCATCCCCGCTACATCCTCTTTTTAACGGACGGTCTGCCGACCGTTGGGATCACCGATACCGACCGCATCCTGGCTAACGTCGCGAAAGCCAATGAAGCAAAGGTTCGGCTCTTCGTCTTCGGTGTCGGCTACGATGTCAACACCCAGTTCTTGGATCGTTTGGCAAGAGACAATGGCGGGGTCAGTTTCTATGTGCGACCAGAAGAAGCAGTGGAAGGGAAAATCTCCGAACTTTTCTCAATGCTCAGTCAGCCGGTCTTCACCGATGTTAAAGCCCGTTGGGACGGTGTCAGCGTTCGGGATGTTTACCCCAAGGAGATCCCCGACATCTTCCGAGGGACCGAAGTCACCCTGGCGGGAACTTACCGAGAGAAAGGAGACGCGACACTGACCTTGACTGGGCAGTTGGCAGGCAAGGAGGAATCGTTAACTTTCCGTCTGTCCTTTCCGGAAAGAGATACGGAAAACGATTTCGTCCCCCGCATATGGGCAGCGCGGAAGATCGGTTACCTGCTGGACGAACTTGCCGACGTCCGTGGGGCGAGCCGAACAGAACTGATAGATGAAATCCTGCGCTTGTCTCGGCAATTCGGCGTTCTGACGGAATTCACCGCCTTTCTCGTCCTTGAGCCCCATCTTCCCGTTCCTCTGGCGCGAGAGAGAGTGAGGCGGGATCTAGAGGAGGCAAGGCTTCAGACCAGCGGACCTTGGGCGGTGGCTCAAGCGCTGAACCGCCAAGCGCTCCAAAGGGCGACCAGTGACTATGAACTGAGAGCCGGTAGCCAGGCACCGCTTCGGCGGATGATTCAAGCGGCACCATCGGCTGCCCCTTCCCTGGGTGGGTTTGGTGGTCTCGGCTGGATGCCCGCCGCACCGGCGGGGCAAGCAATTATTGACCGAGAGGGGAAAGTGGTCATCCTTCCAGGAGCGAGATGGGTTGCAGGGAAAGCCTTTGTGCAGAAGGGCACCCAATGGGTGGATACGCTCTATGACCCCGATCAGCACCGCTTGATTTCTATTCAACAATTTTCGCCAGCAGCCGTGAAACTGACCGAAGCCAGGTCCGTCATCAGAAAATGGGCGTCCTTGGGCGAGGACGTGATCGTCGTCTTGGACGATAAAACAGCGGTGCGCTTCGGTCCGTCAGGAAAAGAAGACCTGTCCGAGGAAGAGATAAAGGAACTGTTCAGAGCAGTCCCTCAGATAACGGCAGGGAGGTCTTCGGAGGGCACCTCGCCACAGTGGGTGGTCTGGTCCATTGTGACAGCGACAAGTCTCGTTGCCGTCACCACGCTTCTTTACATAGGGAAACGGATGACGGCTGGGTAGGTCCCCTCTTTCACCTCTTTCAATCCTTGAAGAATCGTTGACCCTCCTGTCGGCTTTTTTGAAACTGGGCTATCATCCTTTTATTGCTGACTGGGTCCCAAATTTTTGATGGACGAAAAATGAGGTGGCGGTGATGAACCGGTTTGCTTTTCTCATTCATCCTTTAGACATTCGCCGAGATGTCGCCCGACGCTATCCCTGGGCAGCTCGCCTGCCCGAGTGGGTGCTGGAGGCTCTCCTTCGGATCCTAAAACCTCAGGTTTTGGGGAAAATTGAAGGCGTTCGGTCCCCGTTTGCCGAAACCGAAGGATGGCTCATCGGAGTGCCGATGACACCGAAAGGGCTGTTAACAGATGAGAAGCGGTCCCTTCCCCTTCTGCTGAGAGCCTGCCAGATGGCTCAGCAGATGGGTGCCCAGATCGTTGGTCTGGGGGCTTTTACAGCCATCGCCGGAGGCAAAGGGAAGTGGCTGGCGGACCACTCACCGATACCCGTGACGACTGGCAACAGTTACACTGTTGCAACCGCCTTGGAGGCAACCGTCACCGCCGCCAAGTGGATGGGTCACAATCTCTCAGATTCCACCGTTGCCATCGTCGGGGCAACGGGATCCATCGGGCGCTCCTGCGGCGTGCTCATTGGCGAAGGATCTTGGTCTGTCAACTCTGATTCCGGCAAAGCCGTCCCCCGTCAACTGATCCTCATCGGCAGAAATCCCGATCTGCTGCAAAAGATAAAGGCAGAGATTGGTGACGACGGGTGCCCAGAGGTGGTGACAACGACCAATTTGCGAGAGGGATTAAAGCAGGCAGACATCATCCTCGCCTGCTCCTCTTCGGTGGCGCCGATCATTGAGCCTGCCGATCTCAAGCCTGGTGCGGTCGTCTGTGACGTGGCGAGACCAAGGGATGTCTCGGAAAAGGTAAGGGACCTTAGAGACGATGTTCTTGTCATTGACGGAGGGATCGTGGAAGTTCCGGGGTCACCCCGATGGCAATTCAGCATCGGTCTGCCGTCTCATTTGACCCTGGCTTGTGTCGCCGAAACGATGCTCCTCGCATTGGAGGGGAAGGTGAAAGAGTCCTACACTGTTGGACCGGAGATCCGATCGGATTATGTTCGGGAAATGGCGGCGCTTGCCCATCGGCACGGTTTTCGGGTTAGTGGTCTTAGAAGTTTTGAACAAGTCCTGGACTCGGAAAAGGTAGAGGCGATTCGCAGAAAAGCCCAAGCCCTTCGCACCGCCCGATGACCCAACGGGGCATAAGTTTTTCCCGTCTCCTGCCTCCATTACTGTCCTTCTCTGTCCCTTTCTTTTTCTATTCCCTCACCCTATGGCCGACCTATTGCTTTTATTCCGACAGCGGCGACTTTCTCACCGCCAGCGCCTTGTTGACCATTCCCCACCCAACCGGTTACCCCTGGTATTGCCTGCTGGGAAGAGTCTTTCTGACGCTGATCCCTTTTGGAGAAGCTCCTTGGCGAATGGGTCTACTGACCGCTCTCTTCTCGGCTGCCGCATCGGTTACTGCCTATTACTTGATGACCAGTCTGAAAACTCCCGTTTTTTTGAGTCTGGCAACCGCCGGGACAATAGCCTTCGGTCGGCACATTTGGATCTCCTCTCTCTGCGCAGAGGTCTACAGCGCCAACCTGTTTCTCATCCTGTTGACTTTTCTGTTTTTCGTTAAGTTCGTCCAAACTGGTGACAGAAGGTGGCTCTACAGCGCTGGGCTGACCATCGGGTTTGGGTCCTCCCATCACGGATCCTTTATCGTGGGAATCGTCGGAGCGTTGGTAGTCAGCCTTTTATTCCTTCGTCACTGTCCGATTTGTCCGTCGGCAAGAGAATGGGCTGTCTTTGCTCTTTTTTGTTTACTGCCAACGAGTTTTTACCTATATGTGCCGATCAGAGGGGCGAAACCCATCGGCTACCGCTACTGGCAACAGACCGGCGATGACCCATCCCGGTCACTGTCTGACTTTTTCAGTTATGTAACGGCTAAACGATACCGACACCGACTGACCGGTTCCAGCCTCCCTAAGCGGCTGGAAAGACTTGCAGACTGGTGGCAGACGGGCGTCACTCTCTATGGTCCCCTTTTCCTTTTGGCGCCCTTGATTTTTTGGACCACAAAGATGGTGCCGGTTTGGTTTTCTGCTGGATCAGGAGGTTTCCTTTTCAGCCACCTTCTCCTTTTCACTGGCTACGATGTCCCCGATTTGTCGTATTTCCACATTCCTTCCTGGAGTTGGGCAGTTATTTGGGGTGGCTTGGTGGCTTACTGGCTTTATCAAGGGTTGGCTCCTTTCCCCTGGCTCCGGCTGATGGTTGTCCTTTTGTCCCTTCTCAGCCTTGAATTGTCCTTTCTGCAAGGCGCTGCCCATGCGTTTTCGGGCGATCGCTGGCGAGGAAAGACCTATTTGGAATCGGTGATGACGGAAGCACCGAAGAACGCCATCTTGGTGGCGACGGCTGATGATGTGCTGTTCAATCTCTGGGCTTATCAGACTTTAGAGGGGAAACGGCAGGATCTGACCATTCTTGCCATTTACCAGTGGGATCCGGCTCTCCCTCTCTTGAAAACCGTTCTTTCGACGAGCGGGGACATTTACCGATTTGGTGACTTGGGTCCCTGGCGACTGGTGCCGACCAGCCCGCGGACCGGAAAGTTTGTGCCCATTGACGATCCTTTTCCCAGTCAACCGTGCCCCCGTCATCAACAGGCGACTGTCCATCGGTCCTGGATTGAGCCCCCGCCGGAAGGAGCTCATTCAGGGACTTTGCTGGCGGCTTATGCCCGCATCTGCGTCGGTCCGGGTGATCCGAAAGATTTGGGTTACCTGTGGATCATCAAAGTCCACGGTCAGCCCATTAAAGACGAGACGGGACCAGGGGCACAAAAATGGTTTTGGTGGTGGTTCCTTCGCCCTCTCCCGCCCCCCTCAGGGCAAGAGCGGAGAGAAATTTTCCTAAACGAGTGTTTGCCCGTCATCTATGATGCTCCTTTGGGGAGGTATGAAGTGCGCGGGCTTCTGATCCGCCTTGGGGACATTCCCCAAGAGTCTGCTGCCGTATTCTCTAAACTTTGGAGTCGGGCAACCAGTCTGGGAAAATTCCTGGTCTGGGGTCGCTGATCGGTCCTAACCGGCTTTTTCGGAAGATGCTCCGTTGGGAAGAAACATTCCTACAGTCCGGTTGTAAGGAGCAAAGGTCTTCTGAGCCGCAGCGACCAGGTCCGATGGGCTGACGCGGTCCAAGGAAGGCAAATAGTCATTGATCTGCCGCCAGTCGCCCAGAATCTGGAAGGCACCAATGTGATAGGCTAGTTCCGTAGCACTGTCCAAAGACTCCAGAAAGTCCATTGCCTCGCGCCGCTTGGCAATGGACAACTCCTGTTCTGAAGGGGGCTCCTGACCAAGACGGTTCAGTTCTTCCAAAATGATTTTCTCTACCTCTTCCACCGAAGCGGACCGAGAGACCGGCACATAAATGCTGAACAACCCTGAATCGTTCATCAAGTGATAAGAGGCACTGACGGAGACCGCTTTGCCCGTTTCCACCAACGCCCGGTAAAGGCGTGAGGTCCTCCCCTGCCCTAAGACGCCGGCGAGGAGCCGTAAAGCATAGGGACGCGCGTCGTCCACGTCCGTCTGGTCCTTTCCCCTTCGCAACCCTTGGACCCAAGAAGGGACAGGTCCTCGGAAAACGATGCTCAAAAGGGGAAGTTCTCCGTGTCCGATCACGGTCACTCGCCTCTCACCCCTTTGGGCGGGCTCCCGAGCAGGGCGAACTTTGGCGACGGGTCGGACTGGCAGATCGGCAAATCTTTTCTCCACCTCTTTGAAAGCCTCTGCGGGCTCCACATCGCCACTGATCACAAGAAAAGCATTATCGGGGCTGTAATACTTCAAATAATGCTCGTAGAGGTCGTCCCGCGTCATCGTCTCCAAATCATCTCGGATGCCGATGATGGAGAATCCATAAGGGTGCACCTGGAAAACCGTTGCCATTACCTGAACCATCAGCCGGTGTTCGGGATGGTTTTCTATCATCTCCAGTTCGCTGAGAATGACCCCTCTCTCTTTTTCGGTCTCTTCAGGGTCAAAAAGGGCATTGAGCATCCGGTCGGCTTCTATGTCCAGACCGATCAGCCAATTTTCCCTCGGAAGGGTTTCAAAATAAGCCGTGTGATGGTAAGTCGTGTGCCCGTTCAGAACCCCGCCGTGCTTCTGGATCAACCGAGCGATCTGTCCCTTCGGGAAGCGGGGCGTGCCCTTGAAGAGCATATGTTCCACCCAGTGGCTGATCCCTGTAATCCCCAAATGCTCGTGAGCCGAACCGACCTGGTAAAACGCCCACACGCTGACGACAGGCGCCTTACGGTTCGGAATTATGAAAATCCTCAGTCCGTTTCCAAGGGTTTCCTCTACCGCTTCCACTTGAAAGACTCTCACGGCACCCATTACTGCCACCTCCGGGCGCTTAAAAGAATAACAGATCCTGCCGTCCGATGGCTAATGGGGACCTGCTGACTCAGTGCTGAGGCAATCAGGACGGTTCTTTTTGATCCACCAATCCTGTTTCTGGCTCTAACAGGGTCGGGGTCACTAAGATCGCCAATTCCGTTTCGCCGGTCTGGAACCTTCTGCTGGTGAACAGTTCCCCTAAGATGGGGATCCGACCCAGGACGGGAATCCGGTTGACCGTCTCTGTCCGAACCCTCTGGATCAGACCGCTCATCGTCAGAGTCTGTTCCGAATCCAGTTCCACAATCGTCTGGGCGGTTCGGCGCTGCTTTCCAGGAATCAAGCTTCCGGCGACAACGATCGCAGTCGTCGGGTCTAACTGGCTGACTTCGGTATCTATTCTCAACCGGATTTTTCCGGTCGGCTCCACGGTGGGGGTCACCTGAAGGATGATGCCAAACGGTTCAAACCGGATGGTCGTTGTGATTCCCGCGGCGCTGACTACTTGAGCCGACAGAATTGGGATTTCCCCTCCGACAAAGAACCGAGCATTTTGCCCCGACAGGACGACAGTGCTGGGTGCTGACAGGGTCCTTGCCAGGTTCTTTTGTTCTAAAGCACGGATGAAAGCGACAATGGGCGTCCGTTGAGCAATCCCCGTAACGCCCCCTGTCGCCGGGTTCGCTGCCTGTCCGACCTGAAGTTGCACGGTTGGCGGTGCGGTCGTCGTCAGGGCTGGATAGTCTATCCCCAGATCCCGAAGAGCCGTCCGGTTAATTTCCACGACCCGAAGGTCCACCCGAATCTGCCGACCACCCTTTACCTCAATCAGGTCCAGGACTCGGCTGGGCGCTTCTGGTGGTGGCGCTGGTGTCGGTCCGATCAACGCGAACCCTGGCAACACCCCTCCAGCGCCCTCTATCCCAGTCGGCGCCATCCCGGTCGGCGATGGTTGAACGGCTCGTCCCTCTCTCTCGGGAGCCGGAGCCCCTTCTCCGACCATAAAGTTGGCGATCCGGAGCGCCCTTTCCTTTTGGGCTTGACTCTCCACCGTCCCCATCAAGACCAGACCCTTCTCATCACCTTGAACCTGGATCGTGGGGATCCCGATGGCTTCCTGAACCCGGCGGGCAAACCCCGGCTCTGGTGGTGGGGGCACCACGCGAACCCAGTTGAAAACTTTTTGCCGTGCCTGCCCTGCCGCTTCATTGATCCGCTGAAGGTCTTCTTGCGTCGTGACAATTCCTTCAATGACCAACGCACCGGGCGCCTGCCTCACTTTGACCGTCGGAATCGGGATTAACGCTTGCACTTCTTCTGCCGTCATTGGACGAATGGACAGCAAATTGACGACCTTGGGACGGTAGAGGAGCGCCGTCTTTTCCGCACGGGCGGCTTCCTCAGGGTTAGCGACCTCTCCTTCCAGAACCAAAGTGTCGCCCACAAGGCGAACCCGAACGGTCGGGATGGCGATGGCGTCCTCAATATCCTTGACATAGATCTGCGGCTCAACAGGTGGCTTCTCCTCCACCACTTCTTCTTCAACGATGCGGATCAGGTCAATGACCGTTGTGGAGAAAATCCGAGCCAAAGCCAGTGCCCGATCCTTCTCTTCCGGACTGGATGCCGTGCCCGTCAAGACCAAAGCCCCCCGCACCGCCTCAACGCGCACGGTCGGCGGCAAAAGAGCCTGAAGATGCTTCCCCATCAGCGGATCAGGGATCACTGAGATTTGATAAAGTAATGTCCGCCGGTCACTGACAACGATTAAGGTGGTGGAACCCACCGCCCGACCTAAAACGGCGATGGTGGTGGGGGTCAATATCTGGACATCAGCCACCTCGGGATTGGCGATGCTGACCGACTTAATGGTTGGAACGGTCAAAGGAACAGCTTTACCCACCTCTACCTGGATCACCCGTTGACGAACCGGTGAGGGATTGGAATGGGGATGGGGATGAGGATGCGGATTAGGAGTTACAGAGGTATCCGGTAGGGACCTTTGCAAGACGCCTGTCTGCGGGCGGTTGTTGGCACTGGGCAGTGCCGGCGCTGGAAGTTGGACAGTCGTCTCCCCCGGCACCAGGCGCAAAACCTGACCAACAAAAAGAACCTCATCGGCTCTGATGTTGTTCCACCGGCACAGTTCGGCGACGCTGGTCCGATAAAGGCTGGCGACCCGGTAAAGGGTCTCGCCCGGTCGGACCACGTGCACCCGCCATTTTTGGTCTTGACCGGGAATCTGACCTGGGGCGAACAAAAACAAGAAAATGACGAACGCTGTTGGTCCGATTCTCTGCCGTCCTTCCATATCACAGAACCACTCCCCCCAGCGAGCGCATCCCCTAACTCGTCCCTTGGATAAGCCCATAAAGTTAGACCCCTGGCAATTCGGAAAGTGTCCCCCCTCAATTGGGCAGCGAATGACTCAGCACTACCATCAGGTGGTTCCTCCCGCCAGCCCGGAACCGTTGCGCCCCTTTTAGGGATTTAAGAACTCAATAGGAGCGTAGTCATCAGTTAGAAGCGGAACGTCCAGAGTGGGAATGGGCTTCCGGTAAAGGTCACCCGCATAGGTCACGAGAGCAGGGATTTTCAGATCGCCCTTCTTCAAAAAATGAGAAGCCCTCTGCACGATGTCAGAAGGAGTTAGTTTCAAGGGCTTTTTCGGGCTGATAAAAATCAGATTCCTCCTATCGGTCAACCATGGCAACTTTCGGTAGTCAACGGGAAAGATGTAGACTTCGGGAAAGACGGTCCGATAGGTCTTGTAGATGGACCGTGACAGGTGGGAACGAGGTCCTTCCAGCCGTCCGACCAAGTTAAAGACCAATGCCCCCTGGTCTGTCAGACGCGCCTTTGCCAGTTCTAAAAACTCCTTGGTTGCCAGATGGAACGGTAGGCTGATAATTTCCTGGCGACCGCCGTAATAGGCGTCCAGAACGATTAGGTCGTAAACTTCGCTCGTCTTCCTCAAAAACATCCTGCCGTCGTCAATAAAGGTCGTCATTCGGTCGTCTTCTCGGAAAAAGAAGAACTTTTGGGCAACTTCCTTCACTGCCGGATCAATCTCCACGACGTGGATCGTCATTTGAGGATAGTCCTGGTAAAACCGGGTCGGTGCGATGCCGGCACCCAAACCGATGAACAGCACTTTTTTAGCGGCGGGTGAAAAAATCATACCCAGATGGAGGTAGTCGGTGTAGGTGAAAACAGCCCTTTTGGGGTCCTGAAGGTCCAGCCCGCTCTGGTAACTGGCGTCAAAGCGCAGATACCGAACCCCTTGCACCTCTTCCACAATGATCCGATGATACAAACTATCCCTTTCGTAAATGACCCTCAAAAGAGCAGATGAAGAGGTGCTGATGAGTCCGAGCAAGACAAAAACGATCAGAGGCAGTCCTGTCCCTCGCCGACGCCCCAGCAGGGAAGTCCCAAAGCAAAAAATGGCAGCGGCAAGAACCAGTCCCGCCGCCAACAAAAGGACCGAACGAACGCCCATATGGGGAAGAAGAACGAAGCCCGTTCCCAGCGTCCCAACGATGCTGCCGAGAGTGCTCACGGCATAGAGACCTCCCGCCGTTCTCCCTGTCGTCTCTACCCCTTTAGACGCCACCCGGATCAGATAAGGGGAAGTCGTCCCCAGCAAAAGGGACGGGATCGTTAAGAAGACGACAGCGGCTAACAGAACCCCATAGGTTCCCCCAATCCGGTCAAAGACATTCTCAGCAACCTGAGGAAGACCACCCACCCCGATCTCAGGAGGAAGGTAAAGAAGCCACCTTTCCAGAGTGGGCATCACAGCGATGGCGACGGTGGCACCGATGAGAAGAGCGCCCAACACGGAAATTCGGGGACACCGGTCGGCTAAAAGTCCCCCCAAAAAATACCCCCCACTCAAAGCCCCCAAGACCACACCGATGACACTTGCCCAAGTGGTCACCCCGCTGCCGAAGTAAACAGTCAGCAGTCGGGCGGCGGCGATTTCTACAACCATCAGGGCGGTCCCCGTGAGGAAAGCGATGGCGTAGATCATCCAATCGCCAATTGGGAACGACCAATTAAACCTGATAGCCTGCTTGAACGGTTCTCATCGCTTCCAGAAGGTCGGCATAGACCGGAAACTGCTGGACCATCTCCACGACCTGCCCTCGGATCCGCTGCAAGTTTGATGGGTCGGGGTCCTTCAGGACGGCGCCGATCAGGCGACCGATCATTCGCATCTCGTCCTCTCGCATTCCCCTGGTCGTCACCGATGGGGTGCCGATCCGCAGTCCCGAAGCCTGCGCCGGTGGTCGCTCATCAAAAGGAATGGCGTTTTTGTTCACAATGATCCCCGCTTGTTCCAGGAGGCGTTCGGCTTCCTTTCCCGTCAGTTTGGGGTCAAAGGATCTCAAGTCCACCAGTAGCAGATGATTGTCCGTTCCCCCAGAAACCAGTCGGAAACCCTGCCGAGCCAATTCGTCGGCAAGAGCCCGAGCATTGGCGACGGTCTGAAACTGATCTCTCTGAAATACCTCGGTCATCGCCTCTTTCAGGCACACAGCCTTTGCCGCAATGGAATGCATAAAGGGACCACCCTGAGACCCAGGAAAGACTGCCCGGTCAATCGCCTGCGCCCACTCGGACGAACAGAGGATCAGCGCCCCTCTGGGTCCCCTTAGGGTCTTGTGGGTCGTTGTCGTAACGAAGTGGGCGTAAGGAATTGGCGACGGATGAGCGTGAGCAACGACCAGTCCGGCGATATGAGCGATGTCTGCCATCAACAAGGCGCCGACCTCATCGGCAATCTGCCGAAACTGATCAAAAGGAACCGTCCTTGGGTAAGAGGAATAGCCACAGATGATCAGTTTGGGGCGGTGTTCCCGTGCTAACGAGGCAATCTGGTCAAAGTCCAGAGTTTCGGTCTGGGGGTTAACACCATACTGGATGACCTTAAACAGTTTTCCGGCGATAGTGAACGGTGCCCCGTGGGACATATGCCCCCCGTGAGCCAGGGCAGGACTAAGAATCGTGTCCCCAGGCTGGAGGCAGGCACTATAAACGGCTAAGTTCGCCTGCACACCGGCGTGGGGTTGCACATTGGCGTGCTCCGCCTGGAAGGCAGCCTTTGCCCGTTCTATTGCCAACCTTTCCACCGCATCCACGAACTCACAGCCACCGTAATAGCGCCTGCCAGGGTATCCCTCTGCGTATTTGTTCTGCATCGGGTTCGCCAAGGCGGCTAGGACGGCGGGGCTGGCATAGTTCTCACTGGCGATCAGATTTAAGCAATTAAATTGCCGCTCAATGTCCTTCAGGATCGCATCAAAAACTTCCGGATCCGTTTCATAAAGTCCTTCCATCCAATTAAGCATTTTCTACTTTCCTGCCTCCTGTTGCCTTGGGGAACCAAGGACGCCAAAATGTTAGCACATCCATTGGCCATTGCCGGGAGCGACCGAGGGGAGCCGCAATGAGAAAACATCAAATTTTGGTCTTGATGATTTTGGGATCCATTATTCTGTTCGGCTGCCGCAGAAGTTCGGTGGAAAGGCTAACAGACGGTGTTGATAAGTTAGATATGCAACCGACTGTATCGCCCAACGGAAAGCAAATTGTCTTCTGCCGTTTCAAAAAACTAATGATCCGAGATGAAGAAGGGACAGAAAAAGAATTGGTCGTCAACGACCTGTCCAACTTTGCCAGTCCCACCTTTTCTCCTGATGGCAAGCGGTTAGCCTTCAGTGCCAACCACGCCAAAGCCTATCATTCTGGACCCTCCGGCATCCACATCATTGTCCTGGATATAGACTCCGGCAAATGGGACTGCATCACTCCCGACGCGCACTTTAACACGGCTCCATCCTGGTCACCGGACGGCACGAAAATCGCTTACACCAGAGCCGTGCGCAACGGGAATATGATTTGCGTCCACGACGTGAAGACGAAGAAGACGCAGGAACTGGTCTTTGGATCCGGTCGGTCCGCCGCATGGTCGCCGGACGGGAAAACCATTGCCTATGTGGCGGGAAAACCCAGCAGAGATATTTATCTAATCAACGCAGACGGTTCCAACAAGAGGCGCCTGGTCGGCAACGATCAGACGGATGATGAGGAACCAACTTGGACACCGGACGGACAGTTCGTCATTTTCACCCGCCAGACCCGCATCACGGACGCTCCCGAGTCCAGAGACTTATGGGCGGTGCGGGTTGCGGACAAAAAGGAGTTCCAATTGACGAAGTGCACCCCTGGCTTTTGGGCAATGAGCCCTTGCGTGACGCCGGACGGGAAAAGCGTGGTCTTTGCCCTGCGCCGGTTGGATCATGCCGTCCTGAGGAAAGTAACCGTTAACTGGGACAATCCGACGCCCGTTGAGGTGCGCTGACCGTCGCCGTCCCCTTGAGAAGAGGAAAACCCATCTCCTCCCTCTGCCGAAGATACCCTTGGCAGGCTCTTCGGGCTAACTCTTGAACCCTCTTGATGTATCGGGTCCGTTCCATCACGCTGAGAACTCCCCGACTGTCTAGCAAGTTAAAGATGTGCGAGCACTTCAAGGTCGCCTCAAAGCCCGGCACAATGAGCCCCTCTCCGAGAATCCGATCAGCCTCTTGCTCATAAAGGTCAAAGAGGGTGAACAGGGTGGACACATCGGCTTTGTCAAAGTTATACAGGCACGCTTCATACTCGGACCGGCGATGGATTTCCCCGTAAGTAATCCCTTCCGCCCACGGCAGAGCGAACACATCCGGCGCCCCTGTTAAGAACAGAGCCAATCGTTCCGGTCCGTAGGTGATTTCCACGCTGACGGGGTCCAGTTCTATCCCACCCATCTGCTGAAAATAGGTGAACTGAGTGATCTCCATTCCGTCCAGCCAGACCTCCCAGCCGACCCCTGACGCCCCCAAGGTCGGTGCTTCCCAGTCGTCCTCTACAAAACGGATGTCGTGCTCGGTGAGGCGAATGCCCAAATGCTCCAGGCTGCTCAAATAAATCTCCTGCACATCGTTGGGTGGGGGCTTCAAGATGACTTGGAATTGGTAATAGTGCTGTAGCCGATTGGGATTTTCGGCGTAGCGACCGTCGTTGGGTCTTCGGGATGGCTGGACATACGCCGTTCGCCACGGCTCGGGACCCAGAACTCTCAATGCGGTCCCCGGATGCATTGTTCCTGCTCCCACTTCAATGTCCAACGGCTGCAACAAAACGCAGCCCTGCCCTTCCCAAAAGCGCTGCAGTTCCAAAAGCAGTTTCTGGAAGGTCATCCCGATCCCTCTTTCGTCCTTTGTCGGTGGCGACCTTACCCGATTAGACCCCCATATCTCGGGACCGCTCCAGGTGGGGTCGGATCATCTGGGCGATGGCATTAAAGGTGAGAAAGAAGTAACCGGCAAATTCAAGGGGATAAAGAAGAGAAAGGGAGACGGTCACTCCTCGCGGTAAAAAGGGGCTCTTGATGGGAACCTGCAACGACGGCAGTCGGGTGGGGGCGGGCTCGGGATCGTAAGGACCTGAGAAAGTTATGTGGACATAGCCACGGTAATTTCTCTTATCGGGATGAGGCGTCTGGAAGTGGCGGCGGGCGATATCGCGGTCGCCCCCGTAGCGGGCGATTTCGGCTTCCACAATCTCCGGAGGAAAGTGGGGATTTCGGCTTAAGTAGGGCAACAGGTAGCCGATTTCCACGGTCAGGGGAGTCCGGCTTTTCTGATGCCAGGCATCTAAAACCCGAGCAGCATTATGAATCAGCCACCAGACAATGCGCACAATCCTCTGGGCAGAGTATCGGGTCGTCTCTACCTCTTCGTCCCAGTCGTCCCAGGCATCGTCTTCGGGGTTGAGCAGCCGTTGCAACTCCCACCAGACAGAACTCTTTTGGGAGCGGGCTAGTTCCGAAAGGTCTGCCGATGACTCTAAATCAAAGCCCAATTCGTCAAAGATATATTTACTTCGGAGAAAGGTATCCAAAAATGGCGGGATGGCATTGGCGTCGGGTAGTTCCACCGGAAATTTAGTTGGTATCGGGGCACTGTCCTTAAGAGGTTGACGGGTCGGATCGTCCAGAAGCAAAAACGACTGAACGAACGGATTGCCAAAATCCTTGCCGAAGGCTCTCGCCGCTTCCACCGTTTTTTGAAGTCTTTGGCTAACTTCCGCCGAGCGAATGATCACGATTCTCAGGCTCGTCTCCCGGCTGATAATCTCCTGGACCGACGGCAAGACCAGTTCAAAGACCTCCGGCGGGGGGGCAAAGAACCACATTTCCGCCCGTAAGTCCTTGTAACCCCACGAGCGGAGCCTTTCCTCTATCGTCACAAACCGGTGAATCAATTTCCTTTTCCAAGTGGAGGGTCGGATCTGCCTGGGGTATCCCTGGAACTTCTCCACGATGTCCACAGCGACCGCCCGATCGCCGCGCCGCAACCCCACAATGTCTATGGGCGGTTCCTTGGCTCCCCACCATTCGCAGTCATAAAGGACCCGGTCGCAGTCCTCTACCAACCGCAGATACGCCGCCACCGCGTGCTGTTTCAAGACAAAATATTCCACAAACCGTTCCCTCTTAACAACTTCCGTTTCTTTGCTCAAATATAGCACGGTGATCGGAACGGAAGTGAGCCAATAATGATTTTTCGACTAATCCTTAATGATCCCCTTCCCGGTCCCTTGAATATGGCTCTGGATGAGGCCCTTCTCCTTTGCCATGACTTCGGGCTCTCCTCGCCCACCCTTCGCCTTTATCGCTGGTCCCCTCCCTGTCTCTCCATCGGGCTTCTCCAGTCCCTTGGCTCCGTTGATTGGCTCTCGTTTCTGGCGCATGGATGCCAGATCGTCCGCCGACCGACCGGAGGGGGGGCGGTCCTTCATCACAAGGAAATCACCTACTCTATCGTCTTTGACCCGATGATCTGCCCCCTGGGCTCTTCCGTTCTCGCCACCTACCAGTGGATTGCTCTGGGGCTTGTTGAGGCACTGAAAACTTTTGGAATTGTTTCAACTTTGCCGGCACCGAAGACAGGGAATCGCCCGACCCGGCCCGCCCACTGCTACGATGAAGTGGCTGTCTCTGACTTGGCGGTCTCCGGAAAGAAAATCTGCGGTTCCGCTCAGGCAAGGAAGAAAAAAGCCCTCCTTCAGCACGGCGGCCTCCCCATCGGCTGGGATACCGATCTTCTTTCCCTTTTCGCCTCGCCCCTCCTTTTCCAGTCTCTCACCTGTCTGGAATGGCTTCTGCTCCGTCCGGTGGCAATTGCCGAGGTCTTAGAAGCCCTGATTCAAGGTTTTCAAAAAGGATTAGAGGTAGAACTGAAGGAGGGCACCTTCACGCCCCTTGAATGGGCGATCGCTCAGGACCTTTTGAGGAAGCGCTATGAAAACTGGGACTGGACTGCGAAACGGACGCGACGGGCAGGGGAAGGACTTCTCTTGGGCACTCTGGCAGAGCGCCTTAAGGAAGGGTTTCCACAATGATCTGGTCGTTGGTATGGATGCAAAGGGAAGCAGCGATGGCGAGGGCTTCTCGGGCGATGGTCGCGGCGTCCAGGTCGGTAAAAAGGAGGAGGGCTTTGGCAGCGGCGGCAGAATAAGGACCTCCCGAGCCGATGGCGAGGAACTTACCGTCGCCCAAGGGGTCTGGTTCAATGACCTCTCCTGCCCCCGTGAGCAAAAGAAGGTCGGACAGATCAGCGACGATCATCAGCGCCTCCAACCGGCGAAGGATGCGATCTGTTCGCCAATCCCGAGCCAATTCCAAAGCCGCTCTTCTGAGGTTGCCCCGGCTCTCCTCTAACTTATCCTCAAATCTTTGAAAGAGCGCCAACGCATCAGCGACGGCACCGGCAAACCCAGCAAGGACTTTCCCATTGTAGAGGCGACGGATCTTACGGGCGGAATGCTTAATGATGGTCTCGCCCAAGGTGACCTGACCGTCACCCGCCATCGCCACCGAACCCCGGCGCTGAACGGCAACGATCGTTGTGCTTTGAGCCTCGCGATGCATTTTCCTGTGCCAGTTGCCAACGCTTGTGAACCTGCTGAGAAGATTGTGAGGCTTCCGTCAGGGAAAGAAGACACTGCCTACCAATCAATCACAACACGAATCCCCACTTGACCTGCCGGAGACCGCTCTGACGTTTTTCAACCGTCGGCTCCGCCCAAAAAGAAGAAAATCAGAAGGGCTGGGTGCCCGCCTGAGGTTGCTGAGGCGCTACCGGCTGACCGCCACCGCCCCCACCCACGCCCATTGGTCGGTCCATCACCGCGGGAGCACCTGGTCCAGAAGGCATCTCACCTTCATACCGCTTTGGGTAGTTTGGGCGACCTAGAAAAGCCCAAAACAAAGCCAATACGGCAACAATCACCAACACAATGGCAACGACGGTCCTGTTCACGGGAACCACCTCTATCCCTTTACTGAACGACTGGTCGGAACAAATAAGGGGCGCATCCGCTCCACCAGTAACTTTCTGCAGACCCAACGGCGGTCAGGCTTGCCCACGGCGACTGATCCCAGTGTCCGGGGTTGCGCTGCCACTTAACGTGACCGTCCCCGTAGGAATAGACGGTCCCGCCTGTATGAACCTGGAGATTGGGTCGCCACTGAACCCCCGAAGGCGCAGTGTGGTCCCACGAGATGCTATACATCCACGAAGTGGTGCCAGGCGGGCAGGGTGGCTCCGGTCTGTAAACATTGGGGAAGGTCGCTGGGTCATTGTCCGGTGGGTCAACAATCGCCGGGGAGTGTCCTGCCGTCACCTGAATCGCCATATTGCCTGCCGCTTCCCACACCGCAATGACCTTTGTCGGGTTCATTATGCCCGCTTGGTGATACACCGCCAGAAGGCGATTGAAGAAGTAACTGTAAGCGAACAGTCTTCCGGCAACGACTTGACCAGCAATTCCAAAGTAGTCGGTTGGAACCGCGGAAGGACACCGGTGCAAATCGTAGTTTCGCAGATACGGCTGGGTGCTGTTGACCCAGTAAGTGCTCCGCAAACCAATGATAAACGCTGAGGTCGGTCTGGCGTCCGGTGGAGACGTCACATAAGAATGCCCTGAGATTGTCGGAAAAAGACGAGTCATCGGGAAAAGTTCGTCGTAATCCTGAGAATATTGCGATATCGCCATGCTGACATTGCGAAAGTTACTGGTGCAGGTAGACTGACGAGCCTTCTCCCGAGCCTGGCTGAAGACCGGAAACAGAATAGACGCCAAAATGGCGATGATAGCGATCACCACCAGAAGCTCAATGAGAGTGAACGCGGACAGAAACCGGCTTTTGCGACGCGGCACTGCATCCATTACGGTGTCCCCTCCTTTCGCCTGAGTTAATTCCTTTTTCGAAAATAACAAAACTTCCTTCTTACAACTGCTCTGCGGGTTAGCAGACAATCGGAAACTGCGCGCGGTCATCCATCACTCAAGCAAGGGCGCTGCGTGTCCTGCCCTTGGAGCGTTTGGATCGGCAGGGGGCTGCGGTGGCGGAAGGACAAAGGTCTTGACCAGGTAACCCACGCAGAGGATAATGATGACGACGGCAATGACACCAACCCAAGCCTTCTTCATCAACCCCACCGCCTTCTTAGTAGTCGTAAGTCGTATAAGCAGCACAGACGCAATCGGGCACCCCAAAGGCGCCTGGGCAGGAGATCTGCGGGGTTCTTTCTACATTGCCCTGGATCAACTTGGCATGACCATCCAAAAAGATGTAGTTGCATCCCCTATGATGCCGGCTTTCGCCAACGCCTTCCCAGCCGCATTCGCAACCAAAGGCGGTTCCAATCACATAGGGAATGCCAAAAGCCGCCTGATTGATTTGCGCCGTGAAGTTGTCTTGCAAAATGGCGATTTCTGATGGTCGGCGAATGGCAGCCAGGGTCCGCACAGGTGGACTAAAGTCAACGGCGTTCCCTGGAAAAGCGTTTCTGGGATAGGTGGTCGTGCATTCACCAAAAATGGCGGAGTGGGCAACCCCGTAGTGAGAATAGTAGTAGAAAGCCGGGAACCAGGGAATTATTCCCGCTCCGTCGCAATTAGGATGAGCCGCATTGTTCTTGAGAACCTCCTCGTTGAAGGACGGACAGTAGAGGACCTGCTTGTTTCTTAGATAGGGCTGGAACTGCTGGGTCCAGACCACCACATTGGTCCGGCAGTTCTCCGGATCGGCAGGGCAGTTGGGACCAGTCCGGGGATTGCCCGGTGCGCGAGTCACCCAGGCATAAACGACTTCGTCGTAATCCCCCATATACATACTCATTGCCGTGCCAATGTTCTTCCCGTTAGACAAGCAGGATGCCGACCGAGCCTTCTCCCGTGCCTGGCTGAACACGGGGAACAGAATCGCAGCCAAAATGGCGATGATAGCGATCACCACCAGAAGCTCAATGAGAGTGAACCCACGACCGTCAACAACTCGCCGATGACAATCTCTCATCTCAACCCCTCCTGTTAGAATGAAACATTTCATCATTAGCATCGTTCAGCCCTTTTGTAAAGACCCTTTTTCCGGGTCTCATCTCCGCCCCCGGACACCGTGCTTTGGTCTACTGGTTCAGCCTTCACAAAAAACCAGATTCACGGAATCCTCCTATTCGTCTCCTAAGATGAGAGCTGCGTCTTGCCCCCCGTTTCTATTTTTCCCAAAAAATTTTATTGTGCCAAAAGGGAACAAAGGTAGGTCCTCGTTCCGTCCAAAGAAGCGAGAGAGGTGACGATGATGACTTTCCAACGAACAGCAGTGCTCTGTGGACTTCCCCTTTTGGCTCTTTTGCTGACGGCTCTCAGCGCTCAGAAGTGGTCCCGACAAACTGAACAGTCCCCCTTCGTCCCGTCCCCAATAGACCTTCAAGTGATCGGTCAGGACCGATGGCTGGCGGGAAGCAGAGTTTCCTTTCGCCTCGCCTGTCTGGACCGTCTTTCCCAGTCGCCCCTTCCTGCCCAAGTTTCCATCCGCTTAGAGCGCCTCGGCAAGATCGATCTCCTTTTTGAAGGATCAACCGATCGGTCGGGATCCCTGTCAGCGTCTTGGAAGGTCCCCGAAAAGGTGGGTTCCTACCGCCTGATCGTTGAAGCCAACACGCCTCGGGGGAAAGAAGAGTTCTCAAGAGAGATTCAGGTTGTGGAAGCAGGACAGATTCTTTTGACGACCGATAAGCCTCTCTATCAGCCCGGACAGACCGTCCACATAAGGGCGTTAGCCCTGTCCCGTGCGAACCAGTCGGCACTGGCTGGCAGAAAGATCATTTTTGAGATTTATGACCCGAAAGGAAACAAGGTCCTGAAGGAAGAGGCAACGACTTCCGATTTTGGAATTGCCGCCGGAGCGTTTCCCCTCGCCGACGAGGTCACCTTAGGGACCTACCGGGTGACGGCAGTGATCCCGTCCTTGGATCAAAAGAGCCCGTCGCCCATCGCTTCAGCCGAAAAGACTTTTAATGTTCAGCGCTATGTCCTTCCCAAGTTTCAGGTCAAGGTGGAAACAGATAAGACCTATTACTTACCGGGACAGACGATATCGGGTCGGGTCCAAGCGGATTACTTTTTCGGCAAGCCCGTCGCCAAAGGGACCGTTGAAGTTGCTCTGGCGACTTTTGCCGCCGGTTGGCATCCCATTGGCGAGTTGAAGGGACGACTGGACGACAAAGGGTTTTGGACCTTTGAGACGCGCCTTCCAGAGACGCTGGTCGGTCTTCCCCTTGAGGGAGGGAAGGCTCTGGTGAAACTGGAAGTGACCGTCACCGATAGTGCCAAGCAGGAGGAGCGATCGGTCATCACTCTCCCTGTCAGTTCTCAGCCCATTGAGGTGGCGGTCGTCCCTGAGAGCCGGAGTCTGAAGCCGCAGATTCCAATGAGGCTTTTCGTCGTCACCACTTATCCCGACGGATCACCCGCTTCGTGCCGGTTTGACCTAACGATCTTCGGGTTGGACGGCACCAAAGAGGTCTTCCGAGGAAAGGGGCAGACGGACAAAACGGGCATCGGGGAAGTAACGGTCACGATCCCAGCGTCGGCAATCGTTGATGCCGGAGGGGGCGCTCCGCCTTTCGGGAGGAGAAGACAAGTCGCTATCCGCGTCCGTCCGGGTTTTGGGGAAGGTGATTGGGGTCCCAGCCTGACGATCCGAGGTCAAGCGGTGGACGATAAAGGGTCCGTTGCCAAATACGAGAGGAACCTTCCACTGTCAGCACAACCGGACCAGGTGCTTCTTCGTCTGGATAAAGCAGTCGCCAAAGTCGGTGACACGATCAACTGCCAAATCCTCGCCCGATCCGCCAAAGGGAACAACCAGCCCGTCTTCCTGGACGCTATCGTGAATCGGCAGACGATCCTAACCAGAACCATTGACCTTCAGGGGGGAAGGGGTTCCCTCAGCATCACGGTGACGCCTGATATGGTGGGGACCCTTCTTTTGCACGCTTATCGGATTACTCCCGAAGGGGATTTCATTCGGGACACGAAACTGGTTATCGTTGAACCTGCCGACTCGCTTCAGATAACGGTCCAAACGGACAAAAATCAATATCGTCCCGGCGAGGAAGCCAGCCTGTCTTTTCAGGTGAAGGATCAGAAGGGCAAACCCGTCCGGGCTGCCATCGGTTTTCAAATCGTTGACGAAAGCCTCTTCGCTCTGGCAGAGGCGCAGCCTGGGCTGGAGAGACTCTACTTTCTTCTTGAGGAAGAACTTCTGAAACCCCGCTATGAAGTGCACGGTTGGGAACTCAGACCCATCCTGTTGAGACGGGAGACCGAACCCGCCCCCGCCGTCCAGAGAGCGGCTCAGGTCCTCTTAGCGGCGATGGCACCAGAGCCCTCTTACTCTTTGCGCGCCAGCACCTACCAGGAGAAGTTGCAGAAGGTCCAGCAGGTCTGGCAAGAGCATTTGGGGACGGCAGCAAATAAAATCCGAAAGGCTTTTGAGACTTACCGGAGACTGAAGGGTCATTACCCTGGTGCAACCGATCCTCTACCGGAACTGGTGAGGGCGAGACTTCTTTCTCCGGCTGATATTCGTGATCCCTTAGGAATCCCTTATGGGATTGAAATGATGGGCTCCCATTGGGGAGAGGGATTTCGCCTGATCAGCGGCGGAATAGACAGGAAGAGGGGCAGCGACGACGATTGGGTCGCCTTCGTCCGGCGGGGAGTTCCGGTTGAAGTCTGGCGTCTTCACGACGCCATTTTTGCCGACGGTCCGGTCTTCGCCCGGCGGGTTGCCCCCCTGGGTCCTGTGGGACAGGTAGGCGCAGCGGGACCACCTGGAATTGCGTTGGCAGAAGCGACAGCCGTTGCGGGTGAACAAGGTCCCGGTGCTCAACCCGTTCGCATCCGCCAGTTCTTTCCCGAAACCCTTCTGGTCATCCCTCAATTGATAACCGATCGGGACGGGCGGGCAACAATGAAGGTGGCTCTTGCCGACTCCATTACCACCTGGAGGCTGACCGCCACCGCCAATAGCCGGTCCGGGCTCCTCGGCAGCACGACCGCTCCCATCCGGGTCTTTCAGGATTTCTTTGTAGATCTGGACTTGCCGAGGGTGCTGACTGAGGGCGACGAGGTGGAAATCCCTGCTGCCCTTTACAACTATCTGGCAAAGCCCCAAAGGGTCCGCCTGAAATTGGAAGTGCCTCAAGGGCTGGACCTGTTGAGCGCTGCCCAGCCCGTTGTGTCCCTGGAACCCAACGAGGTTTCCTCTGTCTCCTTCCGGATCAAGGCGTCTCGCCACGGGCACTATCCGCTGACCCTCTTCGCTTACGGAGAAGTGATGAGCGATGCCGTCAAGAGGACCATTGAAGTGGTCCCGGACGGCAAAGAGATAATGAGCAGCGTGAGTGATCAGATGGTGGCGGAAGACCAAAAGTCCGTCGTCAAGAGAGTGACCTTGAAGGTTCCCGACGCTGCCATTGACGGTGCCAGCCGCATCTGGGTGAAGGTTTACCCCGGTGCTTTTTCTCAGGTAATGGACGGTCTGGAAAATCTTCTCCGGATGCCCTTCGGTTGCTTTGAGCAGACCAGTAGCGTGACCTACCCCAATGTCCTGATCTTGGACTACCTAAGAAAGACCGGTCAGGCACAGCCCGAGACCGAGATGAAAGCCCGCCATTTCATTACCATCGGTTACCAGAGGCTTTTGACTTTTGAAGTTCCGGGTGGCGGGTTCAGTTGGTTTGGGGACCCCCCGGCTCACAAAGTCTTAACTGCCTACGGGCTCCTTCAGTTTTCCGATATGGGTCGGGTCCACAATGTGGACGAGAATCTGATCGCCCGAACGGGACAGTGGCTCATTAGTCAGCAGAAGAAAGACGGTTCCTGGGAGCCCGACCGGCACGGGATCGCCGAAGGGGCGATCAACCGGCAGAGCGACATTTTGCGAACGACCGCCTACATTGCTTGGGCTCTCAGTTCCGCAGCCAAGCAGTTTGGTCAGTCCACGAACTGGGCTCCAGCAATCGGTCAGTCCCTTTCCTTCCTGTCAAGAGAACGAAAGGGAGCCCAGGATCCCTACGCTTTGGCGGTCCTTCTGAACGCTGCCGCCGGTGCCTACGAACTGGACAAGAAGGAAAGTGCCAAGGAACTTGCCGATTGGGCAGCGGAAAGGCTGGTCAACCTCGCCAAGCAGACCGAAGAGGAAGCCTTCTGGGTGACAAAGGAGACCACACCTTTCTACGGTGCCGGTGAAACGGGCGACTTGGAAACGACCGGTCTGGCGGCTTTCGGTCTGTTGCGACACGGGCGGCACCTGCATCTGGCAACGAAGGCACTGACCTATCTCATCCGAAGGAAAGACAATTTCGGGACCTGGCAGACCACTCAAGCAACGATCTGGTCTCTGAAAGCCTTCCTCGCCGCTGCTACTGGCAAAGGCACGATCGGCGATCTAAAGGTCTTGGTGAACGGTCAGCCGGTCGCGCAATGGCAGTTGAACGAAAAGACCGGCGATATGCTCTTACAAGCCGATGCCCAATCGGCGACCCGAGAGGGAGCCAATGAAGTGACCCTGGAATTCAAGGGCAAGGGAAGTTTTCTATTCCAGGCGGTCGCACGGTTTTACCTACCCTGGGCATTGGTGCCACCCCCAGAAGAGGAACCCCTTGACATTTCCGTCCGCTACGACCGAACGGAAGTCTTGACAAAAGAAACGGTCATCTGTCAAGTGCGGTTGACCAACCGAACGCCTGCCGCAGCAAAAATGGTCCTGGTAGATATCGGACTTCCACCAGGATTTGATCCGGTCACCGAAGACCTGTCGGCTCTGGTAGAGCAGAAAAAGATTCAACGCTATGAAAGGACCCACCGCCAGATCATCTTCTACATTGAGGAAATCGGGGCAAAAGCAACCATCACCTGGGAGTTTCGCTTAAGGGCTCGCTATCCCGTTCGCGCCAAAACCGCCCCCTCCACTGCCTATCCCTATTACGAACCTACACGAAAAACTCAGTCCCGCCCCTTCCTCGTGCGATCCCGATGGGCAGCCGGAACTTAAGAGAGCATTCGGGGAGGCAATCGCAAGGAACCGCATCGCTCAGCAAATAGGATCCTGGTCCTCTTACCACTTATCAGTACCAGAGGTTCTCGCTGGCTCGGGTGCCGCCAGCCGGTCAGCGACCGTTCTCCGTAGCCAGCACCAGGTGGCGAAAGATGATATGATTCCTTGAGGATTCGTTCGGCGGGATGAGATAATGATTGCCAAAATAGCCACTCCTAAGGAGCCACGACAGAAGCGAAGGACGGGGGCTGTCGTTACCTGGTCATCGCTGTCAACAATTAGAGCGTCGTGCTTCCTGTCGGACCGATCCACAAGAGCGACTATTAACAACCGATCAGGTGGAAAAAAGCCATTTGTGAGGTGTTGATGTGACACCTATGGAAAAGGATTACAGCCCCTTCGTACCGGGTCAACCGATTTCCCCGGAATTTTTTGTCGGTCGCGAGGAGCAGGTGCAACATCTCGTTAGCCGAATCCGGCAAACGCTATCGGGACGACTTGAGATGGTGTTTGTGGGGGGCGAAAGGGGTATTGGCAAGACTTCACTTGCTCAGTTCGTTCGCTGGTATGTGGAAAGGGACCTAAAGGTGGTTGGGTCATACACTCACCTTGGAGGTGTTCAGGATATCAGCGAGGCAGTGCGCCGGAGCATCGCCCGGCTGATCCAGGAGAGCGATGGTAAACCCTGGCATAAACGACTGCGACAGATGCTGCGTGCTCACATCCGTCAAGTTGGGTTACTTGGGGTCACTATAGAATTTACACCACCTTCCGATGTGCTGCAAAGCGCTACGGTTAATTTTTCTCAAACCTTAAAACAACTTTTCAACTCCTTGCGAGACGAAGCAAGAGGCTTGCTTTTGGTTTGGGATGATATTAACGGCTTAGCAAGGACTAAGACATTTGCCGACTGGCTCAGAAGTGTCGCCGACGAGACGGCAATGACAAGGATTCCTTTTACCCTAATCTTAGTCGGTCTCCAAGACCTGCGATTGGCTCTCATTCAAAACAATGAATCTTTGGCCAGAGTCCTATTTCCACTGGATATCCCTCTGTGGAGCCAGAACGAGTGTGGCGAGTTTTTCCGCAGCGCTTTTGACCGGGTGAAAATGACCGTTATGGACGATGCTCTGACTGAGATGGTGGATTTTGCCGGGGGACATCCTGCTTTAGCTCACGAGATAGGTGACGCAGTATTCCGAATGGATAGAGACGGAACCATTGACCATCGTGATGCCAGGGAAGGCATCTTCCAAGCGGCAGAAATTGTTGGACGAAAGTATTTAGAGCCACAGGTTTACAATGCTATAAGAAGCCCCCGCTATCGCAAAATCCTGCAGGTGCTGACGGGCAACGCAAGAAACCTGGCTTTTCAGAGAGCAGAACTGCTTCGGCGTTTGGACCCAGAGGCACGAGATGTCTTTGACAATTTCCTGCGAAGGATGCAGCAATTAGGAGTTATTATTCCTGATACTGAGGGCGGTCGGGGTTCTTATCGCTTCCGCAACAGACTTCATTTTCTGTATTTCGCAATGGAAACTAAGCGCACCACTTTCTAATCTCCCACGCGAAGACACCCCTGATCATCTAATAAGCCCAAAGTCAGCAGTAATAATCCCTTTCTTACCCTTGCCGTTCATTTAAAGGACGCCTTGTAGGGATGGCGTGGGAGCAGGCACAAGACACCGTGTAGCGCATACTCAAGTCCTACCCATCGCTTCCTTTAGCACCCTTTTGACCGCTTCGGGGGTGGGGGGAAGGGTTTCCGGAAGTGGGAAGGTTTGCAGGGCTGTTTGGGGGTCTTTGAGTCCGTGACCGGTTAGGACACAGACGACAACCGGTCGGTCTCTGTCCAGTCGGTGCTGGCGCTGCCGACGCTGGAAGGTTTCGGTGAAATAACCTTCTCGAGCCAAGGACAGGAGACCGGCAAGGGCAGCAGCGGAGGCGGGTTCCACAAAAAGTCCCTCTTTTTGAGCCAGATACCGATAGGCGTTGACGATCTCGTCGTCGGAAACGGCAACGAAGCGACCGTCCGATTCGTCTTTTGCTTGGTATGCCTCTTGCCAGCGGGCGGGAGATCCGATTCGGATGGCGGTGGCGATGGTCTCGGGATTGCTGATGGGTTGCCCCTTGACCAAGGGCGCCGCGCCCGCTGCCTGGACGCCGACCAAAATGGGCAGATGCTGGATCCTTCCGACTTGCCGATACTGCCGATAGCCCATCCAGTGGGAGGTGATGTTGCCGGCATTGCCGACGGGCAGGATGTGAAAATCAGGGGCATCCTTTAGGGCGTCACAGATTTCAAAGGCGCAGGTCTTCTGCCCGTGCAGGCGGTCGGGATTGAGGGAATTGAGGAGGGCAACGGGCATCTCGTCGGAAAGCCTGCGGACGATGGCAAGGGCATCGTCAAAGGAACCCATCACGGGACAGACGATGGCGCCGTGGGCAAGGGCTTGGGAAAGTTTGCCAGCGGCGATCCTTCCCGCTGGAACGACGATGGCGCAGACCATTCCGGCGACGGAGCAATAAGCAGCCGCACTGGCGGATGTGTTGCCCGTAGAAGCGCAAACACCCACCCAGGCACCCCTTTCCAGTGCCTTACTGACGGCAACGGTCATTCCCCGGTCCTTGAAACTGCCCGTCGGATTGGTCCCCTCGTATTTCAGATAGATTTCCATCCGATCCCCCAAAAGAGCCTCCAGCCTCTTTGCCCGTAACAACGGAGTGTTGCCCTCCATCAAGGTGACGATCGGTGTCTGCTGACTAATGGGCAAAAAGTCGCGGTAGTGCTCAATAAGACCCGTCCACATCGCCATGCTGGTTAGGGAATCAATGCAAAGTTTTTGGCTTTTAGGGCACTGGAGACAGCTTTAGTCGGGTTCCACCCAGAGGGCGGGGCGGACACGGGAGACCACATCCAGATCGCTAATTTCCGCCAGGGCTTTTTTGACGGAAGCGTAAGGTGCCGGATGAGTGATCCAGACAATTTCGGCTGTATCGCCGTGGCTTTCTCTTTGAACAACGGACGAGATACTGACATTATGGTGAGCAAAGACGGAGGCGATCTTGGCGAGGACACCGGGGCGGTCCAGCACATCCATTCTCATACAAAATCGGCTCTCCACCTCATCAATGGGGCGAATTTTGGGATTGGGACGGCAGGTGCAGACGATGCGGGCTCGGGAACCGTAGACGATATTCCTGGCGGCATCCATAATGTCGGCGACAACCGAGTTGCCCGTCGGCGCACCACCAGCCCCCTGCCCGTAAAACATCAACCGTCCCACATTCTCCCCTTCAACCAAAACGGCATTGTAGTTGTCGGAGACGGATGCCAGAGGATGCGTCTTGGGCACCAGCGCAGGATGGACCCTTAATTCTAACTGCCCGTTGTGTTTTCGGGCGCTGGCGATGAGTTTGATGCTATATCCCAGTTCCTCAGCGTATCGCACATCTGCCAGTTCTATGTTGGTGATCCCTTCCCTGTGAATGCGGTCAACGGCGATGCGGAAGCCGAAGGCAATGGCGGAGATGATCGCTAATTTGTAGGCAGCGTCCCTCCCTTCCACATCGTCGCTGGGATCCGCTTCAGCGAAACCCTTCTCTTGTGCCTCTCTCAGGGTCTCGGCAAAACCTTGATGATCCCTCGCCATCCGGGTGAGAATGAAATTGGTCGTGCCGTTGAGGATCCCGACGATCCGATGGATCTTCTCCCCTGCCAGGCTTTGCTTGAGGGCGGTGATGATGGGGATGCCGCCTGCCACACTGCCTTCAAAGAAAACATCCGCTCCTCGTTCTCGGGCGGCGTCCAAGAGAGCGCTTCCCTTTTTGGCAAGAAGTTCCTTGTTAGCCGTGACCACCGACTTGCCCAACTGGATCGCCGTCATCAGGCATTGGTATGCTGGCTCTAAGCCCCCCATCACCTCCACCACAATGTCCACAGCAGGGTTGTTGACGACGGCAAAAGGGTCCGTCGTGTAAATTGCTTTGGGAAGGGACACCGCTCGCTCCTTGTTGGGGTTTCGGACGGCGACCTGGACAATCTTTAGTCCGCACCGGATGCGGTGGGCAATCACGTCGTGATGACTTAACAGGATGCGGGCAGCACCGCATCCGACGGTGCCCATCCCTAAAAATCCCAAACCCAATACGGGTGGCGATTGAGACACTTTTGATCCACCAACAGAATTGTGGCGCACCCCATCAACCGCCCCTCAGGACCGAAACTTCCCAGTTTGTCAGGTCTAACGGGTCTAAGGTTGCATCCCCAGCCCCCTCGGCGGTGAGACCACCCTGACCGTTGCGAAAGGTTTGAGTAGAAGTTAACGGGATGGACAGAAAATCGTTGCCCGTCGGACCCAGAGCATCTATGTTGCGGACACCTGTATAGGTAGGGTCCAAGATTAACTCGTCCACGCTGATGAAGTTCAGTTCAATTCTCTGGGGTCGGATCGGGAAATCGGTGAAAAGGTGGCGCAGGTCTATTACGATTCGCAACCGATCAGGTTGGAGAACAATCGTTTGTAAGGGTGCCCCTAAATAGGAGGTGGTGAAAGGCGGAACGAAAGTATCCAAGCGAAACATCGCTGCCGTGTTTTGAAGGTATTGGACAAAAAATCTACATCGTGAGTCCCTGGATTCGGGGACGACCCAACCATTGCCCCAGGGTCTCGTTAAAGCGGGCAAGGGTCCCGTATCCGGATTGCCGTCGTCATCTATGGCGATGAAGTAGTAAAAGGAAGGATCAAGGGCAGCCGCATAGGTCAGGGTTACCGTTAGCCGGTCCTGCGAAGCAGGTGGTAACCGTGTCTCCGGAAACTTAGCACATCCGGTCAAAAGAAGAGCGATCCAGCAAAGGTATGGTCCTATTCTTTTCCCTATGATTCGGGAGACCGAATTAAGACTCTGAGCCGGCTTAATCGTCGCTTCTGAACCTCCTCCACAATGAACAGCGCCTGAGGGGTGACGACTTTCTCCCCCGGTGCGGGCAACCGCCCAATTTGGTTGAACACAAACCCCCCGACCGTAGCAAACTCCCCTTCCGGTAAAGAAATCCCTGTCTGTTCCTCAAACTGTCTTCTGTCCATTCTGGCGTCCACCAGGAAAGTCCGACTATCCAGTTGGACCAGAAGTTCCCTCTCCCGATCGTGTTCGTCCCTTAACTCACCGACAATCTCTTCAACGATGTCCTCCAAGGTCACCAGCCCTGCCGTTGCCCCGTGCTCATCTAAGGCGATGGCGATTTGGACTTGATGGGTTCGCATCTCGTTAAGAAGTTCACTCACCGGTTTCGTTTCGGGCACGAAGGTGACCCGCCGAGCCAGTTCCTGGACGGAAGCCGGTCGAATCCGTTGCGCCAAGGCATTGAGCAAGTCCATAGCATAGACGACCCCGACCAGGTTGTCCAGGCTTCCTTCATAAAGGGGGATGCGAGAGTGACCCGTTTCCATTATCACCGTGACCGCCTCATCAAGGGAAGCCGATGCTGGTAAAGCAACAATGTCAGGGGCAGCGACCATTATATCCCGAACTAAGATCTGGTCCAGTTTCAAGATCCGGCGGGCGATCACATACTCCTCCGGCTCCACCACGCCTTCTTGTTGTGCCGCCTCCAAGAGAGTCATCAGGTCCTCCTCCGAAACGATGTTGTGGCGGCTGTCGGTATCCGCCACAGTGCGCAGGACGAACTGGGCTATCCAATAGATGAGGCTGGTTATCGGGCGCATCAGAGCAGAAAGAAGCGACCAAAAACGCCAACCCCGGACGATCAACACTTCAGGGTGGCTCACTCCGATGGTCTTAGGTAAAACCTCGCAAAAGATGACGATAAAGAGCGCCAGGGCAATCCCGACGCCCTCGGACCAAACGGGAGCCAATTCCTCCATCACCAGGGTCGTCAGAGACGCACTGACCAGGATCATCAAAGTAGTCCCCGTCACCAGACTGCTCAGAGCTTGCCGATCGTCAACAAAGTGGAAAATCGCCGACCCCGCTTGCACTTTCAACGACCGCACCAAAACGCGGAGCCGACCCCGGTTGACCGCTACCAGCGACGTCTCTGCCAGCGAATAAAGGAAAATGAGGATCAAGGACAAGATCACTAAGACAAAAGCGACGATAACCAACCAGCGGTCAACCACCGCTGTCCTCTCCCTTAGGGAGAAGAATCCGAACCCGAGTGATACGGCGTCCCCTCATCTCCGCCACTTCCAAGCTGATCCCGTCCACCTCTACCCGATCACCCGGTGATGGAAGGGTCTCTAACCGGTCAACGATCAGTTCCGCCAGGCTGTCGTAGTCTTCCTCTGGCAGTTCGATCCCCAAAGCCTTCTCAACGGACCGGATGCTCGCCGAAGCCCGAACCAGATACTCTCCTTCCCCAACCTGCTGAAAGGGGTGGGCTGCTTCGTCATACTCGTCGTAAATCTCCCCGACGATCTCTTCCAACAAGTCCTCCACCGTTACCAGACCGGCGGTTCCACCTTCCTCATCCAGGACGATGGCGATCCCCCGCCGCTGCCGCTGCATCGTTCTCAGAAGATGGTAGGCTCTCTGAGGCTCTGTCGCATACAATGGCGGACGAGCCAGTTCGCCCGCCGTCCGATCCCGTTCCCCACGATAGAGTGCGGCTAAGGCGTCTTTGGCATAGAGAATCCCAACGATCTCGTCCCGAGTATCCCGATAGACAGGAACCCGGCTGTGACCCGTCGTTCGGATCACTTCAACGGCTTCCTCCAACGGAATGTCCGCTCGGACGGCGACCATATCTACCCTCGGCACCATCACCTCTGCCACCCGAATATCCTTGAACTCAAGAGCCGTTGCGACCATCGCCGCCTCTTCCTTGGTGATCACGCCTTGCTCCGCCGCCTGTTGCAGAGCGTCCAGAACCTCTCCCTCCGTCACCAAAGGAGGTCCCTTCACCTGTCCCAAGCCGACGATGCCGAAGAGGACAGCGGTGACCTTGTCGGCAACCCAGATGAATGGGCGGAAAAGTTTGCCGGCTATGGTAATGAGCGGGGTAATCAACAGAGCATAACTGGCACCCTTGATCCGCCCGTAAAGAGCCGGGACCACATCTACAAAAGTGAGAAGGAGGAAAGCAGCAACGAAGGATAACGCCACACCCAGCCAGGGAACCCCCAACTGGACCGACCATCGGTAAGCCACGCTGGTCAACAGCGACTCTGCCAAGTAGGAGCAGACCGTGATACCGGCGATGATCGTGGCGATCAGGCGGGCGGGTCTGTTCAGAAGGACAACGGCTCGCTGCGCTCTGTTAGAGCCCCGACCATTCGCCCTCAGTAGCCCCACCTTGCCGGCACTGAGAAATGCCGTCTCAGACGCAGCAAAAAGACCCGCCAGAACACAAAGGATCAGGGCAATGATCAGCCTCTGGTTATCGCCGATCAGATGGCCCTCCCCCATCAATGCCCGATAGGTCCTCGTCCCAATTATAGCCCTGTCAAGAAGAGGCGAGGATGACCGGAAGGCGTCCCTTGAACGGGATGCGTCCGGCGATTGCTTTTATCCCTGCCGTTAGCGATGCCGGACAGTCGCTGTAAGTGCAGACGGCTGCGCGCGCCGCACCGAAGCGGACTAACGGATAGGGGCTGCCGAAGGAGGCGACGCAAACCGGCACCGTTTGCGACACCCTCTTCGCCAACTCCACCATCGTCGCCGGTGCTCCCGAACTTTCTGGACGATACGCCTCCGCCCTCGGGAAAAGGCACAGCAGGACGGATGCCGGAGGGTTCTCTGTCACTTCATTCACCAACTGAGCGACCTGTTCCTGGGACGGTTCCGACGGCACGATCTGAACCAACGCCCTTTGGAAAGTAGACCGGATGACCTGCGCCAGTTCGTCCGATGCCTTTTCTCCCGTCCACCGATGGCTTTCGGCGACAATCGCCATTACCGGCGCATCGTCGGCAAGAGGCAACAACCCATCATCGGCGACAACCGTTACCGATGCCTCAGCGACCTGCCGGGCGACCTCTTGATGGGCGGGTGATCCGACCGCCTCTCTGACCTTATCCACCGGCACCTGCCTCTTCTGATGGAGAGCACACCATTCTTTTGCCTCCAGGACTCTTCGGACGGCGTCCCGAAGCCTTTCCAGGGAAATCACACCGCCCCTAACCGCCTTAAGGACTGCTTCATAACTGACCAAAGCATCATCCGCCAGAAGGACATCCGCGCCCGCCTGAATAGCCCGAACCGCCGCATCGCCCATCTCAAAGTTGTGCTTGATCGCCCACATCGCCATCGCATCGGTAAAGACCACGCCTTTGAAGCCCATTTCTTCTTTCAGGAGATTAGTCAAGCACCTATAAGACAAAGTCGCCGGCAGCCCCTCTTCCTCTTCCAGAGCAGGAAAGTAGATGTGGGCTGTCATTACCGCTGCCACACCGGCACCGATAGCAGCCCGAAACGGTTTCAGTTCCACCTGATCCATCCGATCCCGTCCGTGGGGAACGACCGGAAGAACTCGGTGCGAATCCTCAACCGTGTCACCGTGACCGGGAAAGTGCTTTGCCGTTGCCAGGCAGCCCTTTCCTTGGCAGCCCGCAATCCAAGCAACCGCCATCCGGCTGACCTCTTCTGGATCACTCCCGAAACTTCGCACATTAATGATCGGATTTTCGGGGTTGACATTGACATCCACGACGGGAGCAAAGGCACAGTGCACCCCTAAAGCCCTTGCCTCCACCCCGGTCACCTCGCCGCACTTTCTTGCCCATTCCAGTGAGCCCGTTGCCCCGATTGCCATATTGGTTGGGAGCATCGTCCCGCCCCTGACGATATAGCCCGTTCCAGCTTCAAAGTCGGCGGTGATCAGGACGGGCAGGGGAGACACCTCCTGAAACTGATTCGCCAATTCCGCTGCCGATTCGGGATCGGGCATATCCTTCCCGTAGAAGATCAGGGCACCGACCTTCCCCTCCTTCACCCACTGAAGCACCTCTTTGCGGCGATCGCCCACACCCGAAAGAATCACCTGACCAACCATCTCCTCAACACTCATCCTCTGCAACTGCTCTTCTGACCACACTCCCATCTTCTTTCCCTCCTTCTCTCTGTATCGCCTAAAAAACCATCTCTTACAGTGGGGGAAACCAGCCTTTATTGGTCACTATGTCCCCTGTTAAGTCGTCCGGCACGATAATTGAGATCCCTCCGCTTTGAGAGATGGCGAGAATCGGCGACAGTTGGTGCCAGCGACCATCTCTCCATTCCCCCGACTCAAAACGGGACCCGTCCAGCCTACGGTGCCTCGTCAGAAAAATCTTCCTTGCTCCCAATGGCAAGAAAACCAACTCCATAGTTTCCCTGATGTCCTCCCCGTTTCGGCTGAAGACCGCGTAATGACCGTCCCCTTCCGCTACTCTCTGTCCTCCAAAACGAATCACACCTCTTCCCTCTACCGCCGTCAACCGACCGTTCTCTTCCACCACCAGCCCCGTCTCCCAGGGTCCTAACTCCATTTGCACAGCCGGCATCTTCTCGCAGAGAATCTGACCTTGAAACGAATCGTCAGAGCCGTTGACAATGATGAGCGCTTGCCCGTTGATCAAAGGCACGAGGAAACAGTGAACAACCGCAAGATCTGGTATCACCCGAATCCCCGACACCCTTGCCCTTGATAAAACAGAACGATACAGGTCCCGCTGCTCCGCTGTCTGCTGACCCACTTCTGCCACTTCCCACTCCCACGGTCTTAAATACTTCGGACCGCTCCGATATAAGATGCCGCCCCGTTGAACAAATTCCTTTAGGACCTGCTCCGTTTCCCCTGGCAGGGTCTGAGCACCTGGAATGAAGATCACTTTTACATCTTTAACCGTCTCCTCCGTCACATTTAGATCGCTGGCAACAGCAAAATCCACCCGAAGACGGATCAGGGTATCTATACCGATCAGCGCCGCTTTGTAGGTAAGAACGCCTTCAGGACTTGTTCTGCTAAAGTCCGATACGACCAGGAGTGTTTCCGGTTTCTTCCACACCGGTCGCAACCGACCCAAAAGAAGGGCGGCTGCCCGGTAGGCTTTTAGTGCCTCCCGTTCCAAACCGTCGCAGGTATAGTTGAGTCCCCAAGGGAACACCCGATCGTCATCGTCCCTCCAGCACCAGTTCTGGACTTTGCTCCCACCCAGACCAAAGGCGTAGTGGGGGATCAAGAGAAACAGTTTCCATCTATCTTCCTCCGTTCTCTTGATGTGATAACCCCTTCCACCCAGTTCTCTTGCCCAGGCAGGATGAGTCTTCACACCAAACTCCCCCACGTTAAGGGACTTGCCATAAAGACGATGATCAATCATCTTGAAGACGGCGGGAAAGCGAAGGATGTCTTTGAGGGGTTCGTCAAAATAGCCGATGTTGGCAACATCCAGACCGTCCAGAGTTAAACGAAGGTCAAGACCACCGATCGGCACCTGGTAATATTCACTGGTGATGGGATGGTCTGGATCCTCAGACCGGATGGCAGAGACGATTCTTCTATTCCATTTCTCGGTTTGCTGAATCTGCCACTTGAGGTCTTTTTGCTCTTCCGACTTGGGTCGCAATTGATAGTCCCCATTAATGTAGTAAATTAACCCATCAGCCTTTCGGTAGCGGCGGGCAAATTCTGCAACAAATCTCTCCTGTTGACTTAGCGTTTCATCATCTACCGCCACGTCCCCTCCAATCAAAAGACCTGCCATATACACGATACCTGCCTGATGGCACAGATAAAGGGCTGCGTCCAGTCGGGACCAATATTCTTCCGAGTAACGATAGTCGGGCGTCCACATCTGCAGGTTTTCTAAGACCATCACACCAAAGTCCCGGCACTTTTGAATCTGCTCCCACCAAAACAAGGGATCCCGTTGAGAAGGGGATGCGAACCAGTTGTTCCAAGTGTCCGTTCCCAAAAGGAAGGTCGGGCGACCGTTGACGTGGAAGTAGTTGTTTTGATATTTAAAAGTAAGAGGACGAGGAAAACTTTTCCCGTCCCAAACAACAAAGCCTGCCTGCCCACTGTCGCAAATTTGATCGGTGACGAACAGTCGCACCTCCGCTCGGTAAAGTCCCTCGTCCAAATCTGCTCTGTTTACTGTTAGGGAAACTTTCTGGCTCTGATAAGCCGGCGCCTCGACTCTGATCTCACCCGTCCACACCTTTTTCGGATCCCCTTCTCCCTTAAGGGGAACGGAGAAGAGAGATACTTCCGCTTTTCCCGATTGCGATAAAGGACCGAAATTGGCGACCGACAAGGAAAGGACCGGCTTTTGACCCGGACGATAACAGGCGAGAGAAAACTCGCAGGAAGTTAGATACACACCAACTCGCATCTTTCGCAGTAAGGGTATGAGAACCTTTTCAGAGAAACCGTTTTCGTCAAGTAAGTTTCGCCGGTCCAATCCGAAAAAGGTCCACACCGATCCGGTGAAGGGACCCTGATAGTGAACCATCATCGCTCCGGCGTGACCTCGCAAGCGACCGAACCGATCCTCTGCCCTTAAAATGGGAACCCAGCGGGCATTGCCTCTTAACACCCCACAGGCGGAAAACCCCGATAACTCGCTTTCGGGTGCCTCCATTTGCCATTGGTTGAGAAAGGAGACGACGGACCGAACCCGCCGCACCTTTCGCAACGGATAATCAGCGTCAAAAAGACCCAGTTGCAACGGAGAGATTTCCAGACCGTCTTGAGGAGAACCGTAGCGGGTGTTAATCCAAGGTGCCCGCTCTAACTTCTCCAACCGAATCTCGTCAAAAAAGGCTGCGCCCGATCCCAGATAAATACCAAACCGAATGGAAAGACCATCAGCGGGAAACGGGACGGTAAAAATCGCTGAATACTGTTGCCAGGATGTGCTCCCTTTTACTTGCGCAATGTCACGAGGCGCTATCCAACGATCCCCTGCGGAGGGGTAGTAGGCAAGGTAGGCATAGCCCCTCCCTTTGATACCCTCCGTTTTCATCCAACCCGAAAGGCGGTAGGTCCCGCCCGGCTCAGCAGGAATTTGGGTGTGCCAAGTTGCGCTGTTCTCCTGATCCGCTGGGATGATGACTGCTGCTGCTTGCGCACCAGCATAAACTTCTTTCTGGGTAACGATACAAGCCCGCTGATCGGTCCGCTCCCATCCAATTGGAAGACCCTCCTGAGTCAAGTCTTCAAAGCCGGGGTTAGCCAGAACTTGTTCCGTCTTCTGGTCCACTTCGGTCCAGGGCTGAAACTGGTCACCTTTTCTGACCAAAGGGACATCAAAGGCATATCCACCGAAAGTCATAAGGTCCACTCCAGAAGTGAGCAATTGGAGCAAACCTTTGTGAGCGCTTATCGGGAAGTAAGGTGCGTTTGGAAACACAATTAGGGAGACCTGTTCCGACATTTGAGCAACGAAATCTAAATTGGATAGTTCCGCTTGTCCAACGATGCCGGTTTGGTATCCGCTTGCCTGAAGCGCTGTCTCTAATTGTTGCACAGAAGGGCTTGCCAAATTAGGAGGGAGGTTTGCCTCGTCAAAAATTAAAGCCACACTCCCACGACCTAAGTCCGTCGGTTCACTTTCCACAATCTTTTCACCCCTGTTCAACCGAAAATCGTCAAAGAGGGCGAAACCATCTGCGTTGTATAAACCACAACGGATTTCTATATAAGCGGTCGTTTCCTTCGTTTGCCAAGTATAAACCTCTGAGGACCAGTCAGTTGTGCCCGTTCTCTTTGCAAAATCAGAAAACGCAACCAGTTCCCCAAACCAATTGAATTCGTAAATTGCCGCATAGGCGAAACCGATCCCTCTCGGCACCACTTTTTCTGTTTTCAGTTTCGCTGAAACGGTGTAGGTTTGACCCCTTTCTATGATGATCGTTTGAAAGGCACCATCCCCTGCTTGACGGCACAATAAAACTTGATGGCCATCCGGTGCCTTTGGGTCTGACACGACAGCAGCCTCGCCGGTTAAACTCCAGAACCAAGTCCCTTTCTCAAAACCTCCGTTCTTTGCTAACGAGACGACTTGCTCGGGTAGGGTCCAAGAAATAATCAGAGACATCAGAACACACACCGCCACCAAGAGGAGAGAAAGGCGGGCAACCCAGTTGGACTCAATTCTTTGCTGAGGTCGCGCGTCGGTTACTATTTGGAAACCGATTCCCAAGCCTGAACCACCGCTTCCGCCAGTTCCGCCATCTCGTGCTGCTGCACCGTCCGCATATCCAGGAGAACTGCATTATCCTGAACCCTTCCGATAACGGATGGAATGCCACACCGTAAACGGCGGGACAAATCATCAGCCGAGACACCGTTGGGTGGCTGAATTCTCACACACCAGGTCGGCAGAAATTGATCGGGTAAAGCACCCCCGCCCACCTGAGACTGACTGGCAATAAGAGACAAATGAGACCTGGGCAGACCGCCTTTCAAGAGCATCCTGATCAATCGGGCGGACTGTTTGCGAACCTGTTGAGCAGGACGAATGATGGCTCGCAAAGTGGGGACCTCATCCCACACCCCCTCAGGATCGGCATACGCCAGCAAGGTCCCTTCTAAGGCGGCTAAGGTCAGTTTATCCACCCGAAAGGCTCGGTAAAGGGGATTCTTTCGCAACGGCTCAATCAGGTGCTTCTTTCCGACAATGATCCCTGCCTGAGGTCCCCCCAACAACTTGTCACCGCTGAAACATACCAGATCCGCACCTTGCTTCACACTCTCTTGAACAAGAGGCTCCTTTTCAATGCCTGCCCGACTGACATCAACTAAAGCACCACTACCGAGATCCTCAACGACCGGTAGTTGATAGCGACGGGCACAATCCACCAGTTCGGCAAGAGGCACTTCTTCGCTGAATCCAACGATTCGGAAATTACTTTTGTGAACTTTTAAGATCAAAGCAGTCCTTTCCGTAATCGCTTCCTCGTAATCTTTTCGGCGGGTCTTGTTGGTCGTTCCGACCTCCACTAACCGAGCCCCGCTCTTTTTGAGGATCTCCGGAATCCGAAATCCGCCTCCGATCTCCACCAGTTCCCCCCGTGAGACGATCACCTCTCGGTCTTCGGCGTGGGTGTTAAGAATCAAGAGAACGGCGGCGGCATTGTTATTGACGACGGTGGCGGCTTCAGCTCCTGTCAGAAATGTGAGAAGTTTTTCAATGCGGATGTCCCGAAAACTTCTCTCTCCCGTTACTTCATCAATCTCCAGGGCGCAGGCGCTGGTCGCAACCTTTGTTAAACGATCAAGGGCTCTTTGCGAGAGAAGGGATCGCCCCAGACCCGTATGAACGATGATCCCCGTCGCATTGATCGTTCGGGGCATCAGGGGAAGGACTTGGGGCAACAGTTGCCGTGCCGTTCGGCAAACTTCCTCTGTATCGGGAGCCGTTGTCATAGTGCCTTCCTGAATCGCCCTGCGGGCTCGCTCCAGGGCGTGACGCACTGCCTCTCGCAAGAAAACCGCTGGCATCGCCTTCGCCCAATCATCCCCGCGGACCCGTTCCAAAACCTGATGAACCGATGGCAGGCGTCTCAGTAGTTCTGCCTTGCTTGGCTTTTGCTCTCCTTCCATTTTCGGTCCGTCCCGTCAACGCCCTCTGCCCAGTTATTGATAAGTGTAGCGAAAGGACGGATGGGTCTTGAACAAGATCCTTTATGAGAAGGGCGCCCAAAGGGTGATGCGAAAGCCAAACTTTTCGTCAATTCATTGGAGGTGTGGCGATGCCCTTTTTTCATTATCGGTCAGCGGAACAGTTGGCAAACGAGGTCAATCGTCTGGGTCTCACCGACCAGATCATTTTGGACAGTCAGGTCAGGAGACTTGCCCAACCGGTGTCGGTTGGGGGGAGAAAACTTTGGAACGCCTTTGCCTACCATCCGATGGAGGGCTGTGACGGGACAACGGATGGACGACCTTCGGCATTGACCGAGAGACGCTATGAAAGGCTGGCGACGGGAGGGGGTGCCTTAATCTGGGTGGAGGCGACCGCCGTTTCCCTTGAAGGGAGAGCCAATCCCCGCCAGTTGTGCATCAATGAACAGACGGCTAAGGATTTTGAGCGACTCGTGAAAAGGATCCGGCAGCGGCATAAGGAACGATTTGGTGAGGAAAGAATTCTGATCGGTCTTCAGTTAACCCATTCGGGTCGGTATTGCTACCAAGATCCCCGCCCTGTCGTTGGGGACCCCGTATTGGACCGACGCCTGCCTGCCCGCTGGTCGGGTCGCTATGTGACCGATGGAGAACTGGAAGACTTGACGAAAGATTTTCTTCACGCCGCCCGCCTGGCTTGGTCCGTCGGATTTGACTTTGTGGACATCAAACAGTGCCACCGATACCTTTTAAGCGAACTCCTTTCGGCAAAGACCAGACCGGGTCCCTATGGCGGGGACCTGAGCCACCGAACCCGCTTGGCAAGGCAAATTTTCCTTGAAATTTGGAATCAGATCGGCGACCAGATCCTGCTCGCCAGCCGAATTAATGTTTTTGATGGACCCGCCTTTGACTCTTCGGGAAGACCCGAAAAGTATCCCCAACCCTTTCTTTATGGCTTTGGATGCGATCCCAACGATCCCCTTAAGGTGGACTTGACAGAACCGATTCAGTGGATTAAGGAGATGGTGGATCTGGGGGTCCAGATGGTCAATGTGACGATGGGCAACCCCTATGCCAATCCCCACATCGGTCGCCCCTTTGACCGACCGCCGAACGACGGTTATCCAGCACCGGAACATCCCTTGGTCGGTGTCGCCCGCCATTTCCAAGCGACGGCACAGGTCAAAAAAGCCGTCGGTCCGCAAGCCTTGATAGTCGGGACCGGATACAGTTTCTTGAGGCAGTTTCTTTGGATGGCTGCTGAGGCAAACCTTAGGCGGGAAAGGGTAGACATCGTGGGGGTCGGTCGGGGCGCCCTTGCCTACCCCGACTTTGCCCAAGACCTTTTGAACACCGGTGCGATGGATGTCCGAAAGGTCTGTTTGGCGGTTAGTTTCTGCACGACCTTAATGAGGACAAAAGATCATCCCCTCGGTCAGGCCCCCACCGGCTGCGTCCCCAGGGACCGACTCTACGCCGCCCTTTATGACCATCTGCACAAAGGCAAGGCTGTTAAGATTTTGTAAAAGTAACTATTTACAAAATCCGATCGTTATGGCATAATGAGGCAGGTGAAGACAGTTGGAAAGAGGAGAGCGCAGGGAACCGGTGACGGCTCGGATTGACGGTCGGGAACTGACTATTTATCCGCCGCAAGAGGCGACGGGAGAACTGACGGAAGAGGAGAGGCAGTTGATCGGGCGATCGGTTGTTCTGGCTAAGTTAGAGGAATTCTTGAAGGCGGATCCGGTGCGTAGTTTGATCAATCTGGCGAGGAGCCATTCCCTTTGGCCGGCATCGTTTGGACTGGCTTGTTGCGCAATTGAGATGATGGCGATGGTCGGTCCCCGAAATGACATCGCCCGGTTTGGCGCTGAGGTATTCCGAGGCTCGCCCAGACAGGCAGACCTGATGATCGTCGCCGGGCGCTGCTCTTGGAAGATGGCACCGGCGCTCAAGCGCATCTACGATCAGATGCCCAACCCAAAGTGGGTCATTGCAATGGGCACCTGCGCCTCGTGCGGTGGGGTCTTTCAGAACTATGCCATCGTTCAGGGCGTTGACCGGATCGTTCCGGTAGACGTCTACATAGCCGGCTGCCCTCCCAGACCCGAAGCAATCTTGGAGGGGATTATGAAACTTCAGGAAAAGATCCGCAGGGAGCCCTGGGGGGCGCACCGAAAGAGGGAAGTGCTTTAACGACAGAAGGAAAGGAGGATCGCCAATGGCGGCTATCCAGACCATAGATACAAAAGAAACACAGCAGAAGAAAAAGACTCCCCTGTCCCATCCCTTGCTGAGAGCCGTTTCAGGGGTTCGGGAAACGTTCAAGAAAGGGGAGTTTTTGTTCTACGAGGGCGACCCCCCTCAGTGGCTCTATCTGATTGAGGAAGGGAAGGTCGTCCTCTCCAAGGCTGTTCGGGGGGGCGGTAAGACGATCGTCGCCGTCTGCACCCGGGGCAATTTGGTGGGGGAACTGCCGGTCTTTGACCGAGAACCTTACGACACTGATGCGACCGCCCTTACTGATGTTGTTGCTTATCGGTTGAGCCGGGAAGCCCTTCTCTATGCGCTCCGATCCCGACCCGCCCTTGCGGAGCACATCATCACGGACCTCGCCGCTCGCCTTCGTCAAGCTCAGGAAACGATTCGCCTGCTGAGCACTGTGGGAGTGGAGCGACGGCTCGCTTCCCTTCTTCTGGCTCTTCTGAGCCGATTCGGAAAGAGGACTCAGGAGGGAGTTGCCCTGGATCCCAGTTTCACCCGCTATGGACTGGCGGCGATGGCGGGAACGACTATTGAGACGACCGTTCGCGTCCTCAGCGACTGGGCACAGAGGGGCATCATTCGGAAGCACCGCCGCCAGATTATCGTCATCAACACGAAGGAGTTAGCGGAAATTGCCCGCAAGTGAGGCGGGCACCAGTCAACCGACCGTCCAATTTGGGGGCTTGCCACGATGGCAGTTGTGCCGGTGAAAGATCGGAAGGAAACAGGGGAGCCTCTGGACAGTGCGTTAGCAGAGGGTCTTTCCGCAACGCGGAAAAGTCTCTTGCGACTCTTGAAGGAAAAAGGACAGGCAACGGCAACGGAAATTGGAAAGTGTCTGGGGATCAGCCGAGTGGCGGTCCATCACCACCTGAAAGCCCTGGGAGAGGTTGGCTGGGTCGCCTCGGAGGTGGTCAGAGGAAGGAAAGGACGACCGGCAGAGGTCTTTTCCCTGACCCAGAAGGCGCAAGAGTCTCTTTTCCCCAGGCGCTACGACCAACTGGCGAAACTGGTCCTGGAAAGTGTCGGGTCCGATTTTGGAGATGACTACCTACTGGAACTTTTCCGTCGGCACCGCCGAAGTCTCTTTGATCCCTTCCTGGGGTCCGAATGCCCTTTGAGCGAAAAGGTCAAAGCCCTCGCCGATTATTTGGATCACGAAGGCTACTTGGTCAAGTTTGAGGAGAGGGATGACGGTTATGTGCTCATTCTCCACAACTGCCCGATAGAGATGGTTGCCAAAGCGTATCCCCAAGCCTGCACGGCAGAATTGGAGATGCTGCAACTCGTGACTGGCACAACTGTGGAACGACCCTGCCATCAGGCAAAGGGCGATAACTGCTGTCTTTATTTCATCCCTAAGCAAACGACCAAAAGGGAGAAGGAGGAACGTTGATGGCACAAACGGACGCTTTGGAAATTCGCGGCTTAAGGGTCGCGGTGGACGGCAAAGAGATTTTGAAAGGGGTGGACCTGGTCGTCCCCAAGGGAGAGATCCACGCCCTGATGGGTCCCAACGGGTCTGGCAAAAGCACCCTCGCTCAGACCCTTATGGGGCATCCCCGCTATGAGGTTTTGGAAGGACAGGTCCTTTGGAAGGGGGAAAACATTCTGGAACTTTCGCCCGATGAGCGGGCAAAAAAGGGTCTTTTCCTAGCTTTCCAATACCCCGTGGAAATTCCCGGGGTCGCCTTGGGCAATTTCCTTCACATCGCCTATCAGGCGCGGACCGGTCAAGAAGTTCCCGTCGGCAGGTTCCATCGACAACTGGTCCAAAAACTGAAACTGCTGGATATGGATCCCAGTTTTGCCAACCGAAACCTGAACGAAGGCTTCTCGGGCGGCGAAAAGAAACGGTGCGAGATCCTTCAGATGGCGGTCTTGGAGCCCGAGATGGTCGTGATGGACGAAACGGACTCGGGACTGGACATTGACGCCGTTCGGATCGTCGCCAACGCTGTTAACAGGATTTTCGCTGAGTCCCAAGGCAAGATGGGTGTTTTGATCATCACCCACTACCAGCGCATTCTCCGATACATCCAGCCCCTCCACCGGGTCAATGTGATGATGGACGGAAGAGTCGTCCTCAGCGATGGACCCGAACTGGCGGAAAGGCTGGAAGAGATGGGCTATGACTTTCTGGAGAAAAGACTCCACGAACAGGCAGGATTTGTCAAGGAACCGTCGGGTTCCGACTGAGAGGAGACCAAAGAAGGAGGTCATCAGATGATCAGCCAGGACGAGCAACTGAAACAGTTAGCGGTTTACCGATACGGCTTTCGGGACGAAGATGCTAAGTATGATTTCGTCGTCCCCAAGGGGCTTTCCCGGGAAGTAGTGGAAGCCATCTCCCACTACAAGGGAGAGCCCGACTGGATGCGCAAAGAGCGGCTGCAGGCTCTGGAGATCTTTTTGAGAAAGCCCCTGCCCCGATGGGGAGCGGACCTTTCGGACATCAACTTTGACGAAATCACCTACTACGCCTCGCCGACCAGAAGGAAGGTCCAATCCTGGGACGACGTTCCCGAATACATCAAGCGCACTTACGACAAACTGGGCATCCCCGAAGCCGAGAGGCGGTTCTTAGCGGGATTGGGTGCCCAGTATGACAGCGAGGTCGTCTACCACAAGATCCGAGAAGATTTGGCAAAGCAAGGGGTCATCTTTGTGGACACGGACACCGCTGTCCGAGAGTATCCCGACATCGTGCGCGAATACTTCGGGACCGTTATCCCAGCAGCGGACAACAAGTTCGCTGCCCTCAACACCGCTGTCTGGAGCGGGGGCAGTTTCGTCTATGTTCCCCCGGGCGTCCGAGTGGAGATGCCCTTGCAAGCCTACTTCCGGATCAATGCTGAAAATGTCGGTCAGTTTGAGAGGACCCTGATCATCGCCGAAGAGGGTAGTTTCGTCCACTATATTGAAGGCTGCACGGCACCCATCTACGCTACCGATTCCCTCCACTCCGCCGTCGTGGAACTGATCGCTAAGAAGGGCGCCACCATCCGCTACACCACGATCCAGAACTGGAGCCACAATGTCTACAATTTGGTCACCAAGAGGGGCGTCGCCTACGAGGACGCCAGCATCATCTGGGTAGACGGCAACCTGGGAAGCAAGATCACGATGAAGTATCCGTGCGTGTATATGCTGGGTCGGGGTGCCAGAGGGGAGGTTCTCTCGGTCGCCTTCGCCTCCGCTGGTCAGCACCAGGACGCCGGTGCCAAGATGATTCACGCCGCTCCCGATACCACCAGCATTGTGACCAGCAAGTCCATCTCTATGGCGGGCGGGAGAGCCTCTTACCGAGGAATGGTTAAGGTCTACCCCAACTGCAAGCGGGTCAAGGTGAATGTGCGCTGCGACGCTCTTCTTCTTGATGAAGAGTCCCGAACGGACACCTACCCCGTGATGGAGATTGAAGAGGAGCAGGTGGAAGTCGCTCACGAGGCGACCGTCAGCAAGATCGGGGAAGAACAGTTGTTCTATCTGACCAGTAGGGGTCTTTCGGAAGAGGAAGCCATTAAGTTGATCGTCAACGGCTTCTTCAGGGACTTCGCTAAGGAACTGCCGATGGAGTATGCGGTGGAACTGAACCGGCTCATTGAATTGCAACTGGAAGGATCGGTCGGCTAACGACTGACTTTTCTTCCACCGCACGACACCCGATCAGTTTCATAAAGGGAGGAGCACGGATGTCAACTGTTGATCAGAAACTGACGATTAACGATCGGCTGAGCCCTCAGGTGCTGAAGGATGGTGAGCCTGCCTGGCTCACTGAACTGCGTCAGCAAGCCTGGGAAACTTTTCTTCGTCTCCCTTTACCGTCCACTAAGGAAGAAGACTGGCGCCGATTTGACCTGAGAGGCTTTCGGTGGGAAGATTACCACTTAGCGACCCCACCCCCTTACACGGTCGTCTCTTCTGTCCAGCAACTGCCCGACCCTATCCAGAGCCAACTCCGACCTGCTGATGCCGATCAGTGGGCCGGTCTGATGGTATTCCACGGACCCCGACGGGTCTTCTCCTATCTCTCCGAAGCGGCGCGCGCCAAGGGTGTTTTGATGGACGAACTGACGACGGATCAGCCGACCGACATCGTCTGGCAATCCCATCTGCACGCCTTAATTCGTCCCGACACTTCCAAGTTCGTCGCCGCTCACGCTGCTCTGATGAATGCCGGGGTCGTGGTGGTCATCCCACCCAAACTTGTCTTGGAAAAGCCACTCCATCTGTTTTTCTGGCTTGATGAGCCGGGGGCGGCTCTCTTTGACCACATCCTGGTCATCGCCCGACGAGACAGCCAGGTCACCGTGGTGCTCCACTACGCCAGCCCAGAGAATCTTCCGTCCGGTCTGCATAGTTCCGGTCTGGAACTTTACGCCGAACCCGGCGCTGCGGTGAATATCCTTTGCCTGGAGGAATGGTCCAAGAGCCTTTATGACTTCCAGTTCCTAAGAGGACGACTGGATCAGGACGCCTACCTAAAATGGTCCCTCGCAAACTTTGGCGCTCGGATGAAACGACTGGACGTCCATAGCCAACTTGCCGGCAGAGGCGCCAGCACGGATATGCTCTCCCTCACCATCGCCGATCAGAACCAGCACATTGAGCATCACACCCTTCAGGAGCACGTTAAGGAGAACTGTAAAAGCGATCTCCTGTTCAAGGTCGTTCTCTTAGACAGGTCCTCGTCGGTCTACAGGGGAATGATTCGGGTTCATCCCAAAGCACAAGGAACCGACGCCTACCAAGCCAACAGGAACCTTCTCCTCAGTTCCAATGCCCGTGCTGACTCAATGCCCCTCTTGGAAATTCAAGCCAATGAGGTGCGCTGCACCCACGGAGCCACCATCAGCCGGCTGGACGAACTGCAACTCTTTTACCTGATGTCCCGGGGTCTGCCCAAGAGGCTTGCCGAAAAGATCGTCGTTGATGGTTTTCTGCAACCTGTCCTGGATCGGTTTCCTGTTCCCATTGTCTCTGACAAGATTCGCCGCCTCTGGGAAAACAAAATTTCCGGTCGGTAGGAGGTTGGTGGGCGGTGGGGAAATGGGTTGAAGTCGCTCGGAAGGACGACATTGCCCCCGATTCGGCAACATGCGTGCAGGTCGGGGACCTTCGGATCGCTCTTTACCGGATTGGGGAAGACGAGTTCTACGCCACGGACGATGTCTGTAGTCACGACGAAGCATCCCTTTCGGAAGGCTGGTTTGCGGACCGATACATCATTGAATGTCCCCGACACGGTGCTCGCTTTGATGTCCGGACGGGCAAGGTGGTCCGGATGCCCGCCGCCTACCCCGTTCGGACTTTCCCCATCCGCATAGACGGCGACCGCATCTTTGTGGAAGTGAACGAAGAAGAAGTGGACGGCTAACAGTTGGTTGATCTGTTTCGTCCATCGTAATGGAGTGTCCACCAATGATCGTGCCGATGGAGACAGAGAGCCTGCCGGTTGACCGCATTCGGCAAGATTTTCCCATTCTGCAGCGACGGATCCGAGGACACCGATTAATCTATCTGGACAGTGCAGCCACCTCTCAAAAGCCCGAATCCGTGATCAACGCCGAACTGGACGCCTACAGAAAATTCAATGCCAATGTCCATCGGGGCGCCTATTTGATCGCCGAGGAGGCGACGGCTGCCTACGAGGGCGCCAGAAAAAAGATCGCTCGATTCCTTAACGCCCCCGATCCCTCGTCCATCATCTTTACCCGGGGGACGACCGAAGCCATTAATCTGGTCGCCTATTCGTGGGGATGGTCCCACCTGAAACCCGGTGATCAGATCCTGATCACCGAAATGGAGCATCACAGCAACATCGTTCCCTGGCAGTTAATTGCGGAGCGGACCGGGGCTTCTCTTGCAGTCGTCCCGATCCTGGACGATGGGACTTTGGACCTGGAAGCACTGGACCGTCTGTTGACCGAGCGGGTCAAACTGGTGGCGGTGACCCACGTTAGCAATGTGCTGGGAACGATCAACCCCATAAAAGAGATCTGTGAAAAAGCCCGTCAGGTGGGTGCGACGACCCTCGTGGACGGTGCCCAGGCAGCGCCCCACCTCTCGGTGGATGTGACCGCTCTTGGCTGCGATTTTTATGCCTTGAGCGGGCACAAGATGCTCGGTCCGACCGGTAGCGGAGTCTTGTATGGGAGAAAAGAGATTTTGGAGGCAATGCCACCTTTCTTGGGCGGGGGCGAAATGATCCGGACCGTCACCTTTGAGAAGACGACTTTCAACGATGTTCCTTACAAGTTTGAAGCGGGGACCCCCGCCATAGCTCAGGCGATCGGACTGGGCGCTGCGGTGGACTATCTGGAAGCCGTCGGAAGAGAACGGATCAGGGCTCACGAGAAAGCCCTGACCGCCTACGCACTAACCCGTCTTCAAGAAATTCCCGAATTGACCATTTACGGGAAGGCGCCACCGGACGGGCGAGGGGGGGTCATCGCCTTCAACGCTGGTGACATTCACCCGCACGACCTGGCGACCTTTTTGGACGCTTATGGCATCTGCATCCGCGCCGGTCATCACTGCGCCCAGCCCTTAATGCGCCGCCTCAATGTCGCCGCCACTGCCCGCATCAGCTTTTACCTCTACAATGACGAAGACGACATAGACACCTGCACCACCGCCCTCAAGAAAGCCCTGGAATTTTTTGGAAGGTAAAGGACCCCATCAGTTTTTTATGGGCAAGGTCAAGCCTTCCAACTTTTTAACCGCAAAGTCCTAAATTGCCGTTAAGATAGAGGGACGCTACAATCAGCCTTAACAAGGTCACTGCGCAAGGGGCAGATCTCCCGCGATTAGAAGATGAAAGGGTGGACGATCCCGGTCGGTCAGAAGCCGTGGGCGTCATTAAAAAGGCTACGAATTAAAAACTTCAAGACCTTTCGGAGTCTTGACTTGAGCCTGGATAGATTAAATGTCCTGATCGGTGCTAATGCATCAGGCAAGTCCAACCTCGTCCAGGTTTTCAAGTTTCTCAGTGACATCAGTGAGCAGGGACTGGAAAACGCCATCTCGCTGCAAGGTGGTGTGGAATTCCTTCGCAATCTAAATATCGGAGCCCGTGAGCCGACAGAAATTTCCCTGGCTATGGAACCCCCAACCTATCGGCTCCGGGATCCCGGTCGGAAATTAGCCCTGTCCGTTCGGGAATTTAAATACGATTTCCAGATTCGCTACAAGGGAAGGCAGAGAAGCGGACTGGGTTTTGCTGTGGGGAAGCAGACCATTGAGGCGGATCTGGAAATTAGCAGGGCTGCGTCCCCAACAGACACGGTCAAACCCTACCAAGGCGTGGTAAGTGTGTCGCTGGACGACGGCAAGTATGATTTTGACTTGAGGCTACCGTCCGAACTGGAGTCCGTCAGGGACAAACTTCTTGATCTTCTTTTCTGGTCCCCGAGCACCGCCGCAAAACTCCCTGTCCGGGAGGGACGGTTGTTGATAGACTACCGTTCTGACGTTCCCCTCTCCTTCCTTTTGGCTTTTGAGCCTCCGCTTAAAGGCATCGGGGTCTATGACTTTGAGCCCAAACTGCTGAAGTCGGCAACTCCGATTGCAGGAAAAGCCGACCTGGAGCCCGACGCAAATAACTTGCCCATTGTTCTGAACGAAATTCTGCGTGATCGTGAGGGACGCCGTAGAATGCAGAACCTTCTGAGGGACCTCTTACCTTTCATCTCTGACCTAAAGGTCAGTTTGTTTGCTGACAGGACCTTGTTGGTTATGATGAAGGAAGTCTACTCAGGTCTACCAATCCCAGCCTCCTTCTTAGCCGACGGGACACTGAGCATCCTTGCTCTGTTGACAGCCGTCTATTTCTCCCGCAAGTGGTTAGTGGTCATTGAAGAGCCTGACCGCCATATCCACCCATCGCTAATAAGAGGTGTAGTAGAGATTCTGAAGGAGGCTTGCGAGGAAACTCAGATTATCATCACGACCCATAATCCAGAAGTAGTCAAAACCGCTGGACTTGATTATATCCTTCTTGTTTCCAGGGACGAGGAGGGCTATTCAACGATCACCCGCCCGAGAGATAAAAGGGAGGTAAAGATTTTTCTTAAGAATAAGATCGGTCTTGATGAACTATACGTAGATGGTCTCTTAGAAGCATGGGTGTGAAGCGCCTCTTTATTTTCGTGGAGGGTGCGGCTGATGAGAGGTTTTTTAGGACGGTTGTTGTCCCACTGCTCCAAGAGAAAGGCTACGGCTGCACAATCGTGCGATACGCGGAGGCTGAAAGGACTCATATTAACCGTTTGCTGAAAAGTATCACCGAGGCGGGCGGCGATTATATATTCGTCGCGGACATAAACGCCTCTCCCTGCGTCACCGCTAAGAAAGATTTGCTTTGCAAGAGATATCCGATGCTTAGTAGGGACAGGACTGTTATTGTTATCAGGGAAATAGAAAGTTGGTATGTGGCGGGGCCGGATCCCCGTTCTCGCAGACGCTTTGGAATCCAGAAGGAAGAAGCCACAGATCATCTGACTAAGGACCAAGTAGAGAAGTCGGTGCCTTTGCGATACAGAGGTTCAAAGGCTTACCTTCATTATGAAATGTTGAAGCGTTTTGACGTGTCTCTTGTGAAGAAGAACAATGCTTCCTTCCAGTATTTTTTGAGAAAATATCTGAAAGGTGAGAGAAAATGAAGGCGATGAGTCTCGTTGTCAATTTGGTTGTTCTGGTAAACGCCTGTTTTGCTTTCTCTGCGGGCTCTGCCCGCCGTGATCTTACCCCATCCCTTGACGGCACTGTCTACATTGCTGGCTTTGGGCAGAACAGGACGGCGACGGCAGTGCACGATCCGATCTGGGTCCGTTGCCTCGCTCTCAGTGACGGCACCACCACTGTTGCCCTCGTCGGTCTGGATTTGATCGGCTTTTTCTATGAGCCAGATGTGGTGGCAGTGCGGGAGAGAGTCAGAAACTTGATCGGCAAACCGGTGACCGTTTTGATCGCAGCGACTCACAATCACGAAGGTCCCGATACGCTGGGGCTCTGGGGACCGTCTCCCTTTCAGTCAGGACGGGATGAGGCTTATGTGAAGTGGGTTCGGGAGGAAATTGCTGTTTGCGTTCGGGATGCGGTCAGGGATTTGCGTCCCGCCCGGCTTCGCTTTTGCTCGGTCCGGAGTCGGCGCCTGGCAGAAACTCAGTTTGACTCCCGCCTCCCCCTCGTTAAGGACGACACTTTGGCGGTGCTGCGGGCAGAGGAGAAGACAACAGGTAAAGTCATTGGAACCCTGGTGAACTTTGCCAATCATCCGGAAGCCTTAGGGAGCCGAAATCGCTGGCTCAGCGCCGATTTCCCCTGGGCTTTGTATGAGGTTTTGGATAAAGAGTTGGGGGGTGTGACGGTCTTTTGGAATGGTGCCATCGGGGGTCTGATTACCCCTTTGGGGGATCAGGTGACGGTGACCGATCCGGTCACGGGTCAACCGGCTTTGGACGCCAGTTTTCGCAAGGCCGAACTGATCGGGAGGATGATTGCCGAAGAAGTCCTTTCTGCGCCAACTTCCACCACCCTCAGCGAGGGTCACCTGCAAGTTTTTCTCCAACCGATTTTCGTTCCTCTTCAGAATCCTCTTTTCCGCATCGCTGCAAACCGCATTATTGAAAGACCTGTTTACACGAAGGGCAAACCGGACAAGAGACAGGCACCGACGCAGATCTCTTGGAACGGTGCAGCGATTAAAGTTTCTTCTGTGATGGGCGAAGACATCCGCACGGAAGTTGGGGTCCTTGCCATTTACCACCGAACAACCGCAACCCCTAAGGCGCTCTTCTTGCTGATCCCTGGTGAAATTTATCCGGAATTGGTCTATGGAGGGATCGTCCGCTACCAGGGCGCCGACTTTGAGAACGCCCCTATGGAACCAGTCCTAATGGACGCTGTCAAGAGGTTGCAACCGGCGCACCTTTTTGTCGTCGGGCTGGCAAACGACGAAATTGGTTACATCATTCCCGAATGCGAGTGGGACGAGAATCCCCCCTGGCTGAATAATGCCAAGGAGAGACCTTATGGGGAAATTAATTCCGTCGGACCGAAAGCAGCCCGACGGATTAATGAGGCTCTGATCGGTCTCCTTAAGCGTCTTTCGTCCCCTCGCCCAGGTGCCCCTGTTAAGAAGGGGAAGGGTTGGGCTCAGAAGAAAATTTTTCCAAGGCACTAAGACGCGCCTGAAGCACTTTTTGAGACGATTCCAGTTCCGCCAGCCGCTCCTTCAGCGACTGAACGACTTGTTGGGGCGCCTTTTCCAAAAATTGAGGATTGCTCAGGCGCGATCGCGTGCGCGCTGATTCCTTCTGCACATCAGACAGTTGGCGGCTTAATCGCTCCCGAATTTTGGAAAGGTTCCCAAGACCCGATAAAGGTAGGTAAACTTCGGCACCGTCCACCGACTCCGATAAAGCACCAGGAACCGGTTGACCAAAGGCAACCCATCGGACCTCTTGCCATCGCCCGATAAATCGGAGCCACCACAAGTTTTCTTCAAGGACCCGTCGCTGCGGTTCGTCACCAGCGAAAACGAGAGGAATGATGGCAGTGGGGATCCCCAAATCGGCTTTAAGGGCGCGCGTGCGGCGGACCAGTTCCATCAAAAACGCCATCTTTTTCTCCGCTTCCTCGTCAATGTGGTCTCGTTCAAAAGTCGGATAGCGGGCGATCATTAGAAACGGTTCCTGCTGGGAAGGGAAGTGGAGCCGGTGCCAGAGTTCCTCGGTGACAAAGGGCATAAAGGGGTGAAGGAGTCGGAGACAGGAATCCAGAATCGTTCGCAAAGTTGCCCGATAGAAGGGACCGATCGTGGAATCGGACAAAGCCGGCTTGCTGATTTCCACGAACCAGTCGCAAAAGTCGTCCCAAAGGAAGTTGTAGAGAGTCATTCCGGCACTCGCCAGATCATTCTGATCCAAGAGTTGCCCGACAGCGAGAACCGTTCGCTGCCAACGGGATCGGATCCACGCCTCGGGAAGGGTCGGATTCCGAGCAAGTGCCTCCTCCCAGGTTGCACAAGGACCCGATTGCAGAGCGGTGGCGACGAACCGGCTGGCGTTCCAGAGTTTCTTGCCAAAGTTTCGGGCCATCTCCAATCGTTCTTCGTGAAAGCGCAAATCCTGGGTTCCTTCTGCCTGAACGATGAGCCCCAGTCGGAGACCGTCGGCACCGTAGCGACCGAGCAGGTCCATCGGATCTATGCCCGTTCCCAAAGACTTGCTCATCCGGCGCCCTTCCCTCGTCAGGACCGTCGGATGGACATAAACGGTCCGGAAGGGAATATCGCCGGCGAACTTGACACCAGTGATGATCATGCGAGCGACCCAGAGGTAAAGGATGCCCCGATCGGTAATCATCAGGTCCGTTGGGTAGAACCGAGACAGTTCCTTGGTTTCTTGTGGCCATCCTAAGACAGCGTGCGGCCAGATGGCGGACGAAAACCAGGTGTCCAAAACATCGGGGTCTTGACCCAGATGGGTCCCTTGACAGTCTGGGCAAGATAAGGGAGTGGTGAGGGCGGCAAAGGGTCGGGCGTCCTCGGAAAAGTGATACCGATCTTCGTCCCCATACCGCTTCCGTTGCCAGCGACCGGCGTTGCAGTCCAGGCAATACCAGACCGGTATCCGATGACCCCACCATATTTGGCGGGAGATGCACCAGTCCTTGACATTGGTCAGCCAGTCAATGGTCAACCGAAGGAAACGAGGGGGCAAGTATTCAATCTTGTTTTCGGACAGGACCGTCAGGGCGATCTGAGCGAGGGGCTCCATCCGAACGAACCATTGGAGGGACATTAACGGCTCAATCACGGTGTCACAGCGATAGCATCGGCCGAGGGGAACTCGGTAATCTTCCGTCCGCTCCAAAAGACCTTCCTCTTCAAGGGCTTTGACCACCTCTTGCCGGGCGATAAATCGGTCCAACCCCGCAAAACGATCGGGCACGTTGATCATCGTCCCCGTCTCGTCCATCACGAGCGGCTTGGGGAGGTTCTTTCGCTGAGCGATTTCAAAGTCGGCAGGATCGTGAGCGGGGGTGACCTTCACGGCTCCGGTCCCAAAACGAGGGTCAACCGCCTCGTCGCCGATGATCGGCAAGTAGCGACCAACAAGGGGAAGGACAGCGGTCTTTCCCAGCAGATGGCGGTAGCGGGAGTCTTCAGGATGAACGGCAACGGCAACGTCCCCCAGCATCGTTTCCGGTCGGGTCGTGGCGACAGTGATGAACCGTTCATCACCCACGGGTTCTAACAAAGGATAGCGGACAAACCAGAGAAAACCCGGCTCCCCTTCCTCTTCCCGTTCTACCTCCAGGTCACTGAGGGCGGTCAGGCAACGAGGGCACCAGTTGACGATGCGGTAACCTCGGTAGATCAGTCCTTCTTCCCAAAGGCGCAGAAAGGTCTCTAAAACGGCGCGCTCGTATCCGGGGTCCATCGTGAACCGTTCCCGACCCCAGTCGTAGGAACAGCCCAGCCGCCTCATCTGATGGAGGATAATCCCACCGTATTCCTCCTTCCACTTCCAAACCCGCTCCAAAAACTTTTCCCGACCCAGTTGGTGACGGGACAGCCCTTCCCTTGCCAGTTCCTTCTCCACCACGACCTGGGTGGCAATGCCGGCATGATCGGTTCCGGGGACGACCAAAACATCGTAACCCTTCATCCTCTTATAGCGAGCGACGATGTCGTGGATCGTATGGTTGAGGGCGTGACCCATATGAAGGGAGCCGGTCACATTGGGCGGCGGAATGGTGATGCAGTAGGGCGGTCTTCCTTCCTGCTTGCCGCCCTCAAAGAGACCCGCCTGTTCCCAGCGCTGATACCATTTTTCTTCAATTTCTGCCGGATCGTATGCGGTCGGGAATTGGTCCACAGTTTTCCTCCTTGGACGGTGCACAGATCCGAAATTTGCCCTATATTGTGACGCGACGATAACTTCGTCCGCCTCTTGACGCAACATCTAAAATCGGCTATAATGGAATTAGCACTCAGCGCTCACGAGTGCTAAAATCAGCGGAGACAAAACGGAGGTGACGGGACGATGAAAGTGAAGCCGTTAGGAAACAGGGTTCTGGTGAAGCCAAGAGGAGAGGAAGAGAGGACACCTGGGGGGATCATTTTGCCCGATACCGCCAAAGAGAAGCCTCAGGAAGGGGTCGTCGTCGCCGTCGGACCCGGGAAACTACTGGAGAACGGTGAGAGGCGACCGATGTCGGTGAAGGTGGACGACATCGTGATCTTCAGCAAGTATGCCGGCACGGAGATAAAGATCGGGGGCGAAGAATACCTCATCGTAGACGAAGACAGCATTTTGGCAGTCAAAGAAGAAGTGAAGGAAACGGCAAAGGTTTAAAGGGAGGTGACGGAAAATGCCCAAGGAACTCCTTTATAGCGAAGAGGCACGGAGAGCCCTGGAAAGAGGGGTCAATGCGGTTGCCAATGCGGTCAAGATCACCTTAGGTCCCAAGGGAAGGAATGTGGTCTTGGACAAAAAGTTTGGTTCCCCATCCATCACCAAGGACGGCGTGACCGTTGCCAAGGAAATTGACCTTGCCCAGCATTTTGAAAACCTGGGTGCTCAATTAGTCCGAGAAGTCGCCAGCAAGACCAACGATGTAGCAGGAGATGGGACGACGACGGCAACGGTGCTGGCGCAGGCGATGGTTCGGGAAGGACTGAAGATGGTCGCAGCGGGGTCCAACGCGATGGCTCTGCGCCGGGGCATTGAAAAAGCCGTTCAAAAGGCTGTGGAAGAACTGAAAAAGAGCGCCATAGAAGTCAAGAGCCGAGAAGACATTGAGCACGTCGCTGCCATCGCCGGAAACGATCCGGAGATCGGCAAAATCATTGCCGAAGCAATGGACAAGGTCGGCAAGGACGGGGTCATCACCATTGAAGAGAGTAAGGGAATGGAGACGACCGTTGACTTCGTTGAGGGGTTGCAGTTTGACCGAGGCTATCTGAGCCCTTACTTCGTCACGGATCCGGAACGGATGGAGTGCGTTTT
>JANXBO010000059.1 GCA_025057575.1 Candidatus Caldisaccharidevorator malaysiensis | reverse complement strand
CCTCAATGCTCCTGCCCCACAGGTTTTCGTCCACGCTGTAAGGACTTTCCTCCGTGACGGGGACGGGAATGCCCTTCTGGCGGGCGTAAGCCAGTTCCTCATCCCGACTCATATTCCATTCCCGAATCGGAGCGATGACCTTCAGGTTGGGATCTAAAGCGGCAAAGGAGACCTCAAAGCGGACCTGATCGTTGCCCTTGCCAGTGCTGCCGTGGGCGACCGCGTCGGCATTGACCTGGTGGGCGACATCCACGACCTTTTGGGCAATGAGCGGGCGCGCCATCGCCGTAGAGACGGGATAGGCGCCTTCATAGAGGGCATTCGCCCGCAGACAGGGGATAATGAAAGACCGGGCAAACTCTTCTTTCGCGTCAATCAGAAAAGCCTGAATGGCGCCAATTTTTAGGGCTTTCTGTCGAATCCCTTCGTAGTCTTTGACCTCGCCGATGTCTATGGTTGCGGTGATGACTTCGGCATCGTAGTGCTCCTTTAACCACGGGATGGCAACGGAAGTGTCCAGCCCTCCCGAGTAAGCGAGGACTACCTTCAATTTCTCCACTCCTCGTCAGGGATCGTCGGCTGACTATCAAAAGGGTCCTGACGAGGCAGGTCCCCAATGTGACCAACCACAACTGTTAAGGTTCCTCGTTCCGCCATTGCGATCGTTGTCATCTTAACACAGCATCCCGCGTCGTCAAGAGCCTACTATCAGGTTTTTCCCGAGTCCTTTTCTTTGTAGAATCCACACAGATGATAAAGGCGAATCCGCAACAGGTCCACCACCATCCGCATTCCGTCTTGGAAGGTCCTGACCTTCGTCTCCGGATCGTTTCGCCAAACGACCGGGACCTCTTTGATTTTGAAACCGAGGCGACGGGCAATAAAGAGGACTTCCACATCAAAGGCGAAACCTTTCAGACGAACCAGAGGAAAAATCCGATGGGCGACGGAGCAACGGAACAATTTGAAACCGCACTGGCTGTCCCAGATTCCGGGAAGAGCCAGCACCTGAACTGCCAGGTTAAAGACCCGTCCCATCCATTCCCGATAAAACGGCTGTCGGATCAGCAATTGGGACTGAGGAAGACCCCGGCTTGCAATGGCAATGTCGTAACCGTGCTCCTGGACATAGGGGAGAGCCTTCTCCAGTTCCTGAATCGGGGTGGACAGGTCGGCATCACTGAAAAGGATGAACTCTCCCGACGCCTTCATAATGCCCGTTTTCACTGCATAACCTTTTCCTCTGTTGGGCTGATAGGACAGGACGGTCACGTAAGGATATCGGTGCTGGTAAGAGAGGGCAATGGACGCTGTCTCGTCGCTGCTCCCGTCGTCCACAATCACAATCTCCGTCGTCTTCATTGGGGTCGCTGATGAGGGGGAAGCGGATAAATAGTCAAGAATCCGGTCCAGCGTCTGCGGGAGGCGACGGGACTCGTTGTAGGCGGGAATGACGATGGAGAGGAAAAAATGGCGGCGATCGTTAACGATGTCGCAGGCGTTTTGATCAGCCGTGCCGGACCTGCCAATCAAAGCCGATCGCCTCGTCGTTGTAAGGTCTTCTCAATTCATCAGGGTTGTGGCGGTCATAAGGTCGGTTGGGGCAGTTGATCAGATAAGCGGGTTCATTGCCAATGGCAGTAAAGCCGTGCCAGACACCGGGGGGGATGACCAAAAGGCAGGGATTTCGTTCACCAATAAAAAAAACCTGCGTCTGACCCCTTGTCGGCGATGACGGGCGGTCGTCAAAAAGGACTACTTTTGCCATCCCCTTAATGACGCAAAAACGATCGGTCTGTTTCTGATGACAATGCCACGCCTTAATCACCCCTGGGTAACAGGTCGTCAGATAGACCTGACCAAATTGGTCAAACTCTTCATCGTCGCACCGAAGGATTTCCATCAGCCAGCCCCGATCATCGGCAAAAACCGTCAGCCGACGGATTCGGACACCCTCTATCATTTGAAACACCCCTGCAACCACTGTTGTGAGCGTTTGTGTCAAGTATGGCGGTTCGGTGTGCCAAAATGCCTGAAAAGCCGATGCCCAAAGAGCCAATGGGGGTATCAAAATGTCGGTCAAAATAGTGATCGTCGGGGCTGGTCCCGGTGGCATCACGGTTGCCAATCGGTTAGCGTTTCTGGCACCGGAAGACTGGCAAATTATCGTCGTCAGCGCGAGTCGTCACTTTACCTTCCAGACGGGCTGGCTGAAAGTGGCTTTGGGGCAGGAGAATCCTCAGCGATTGAAGAAGCCGTTGACAAATCTGCTTCAACCGCGGGTCACCCTCCGCCTTTGCCTCTGCCGCGGTATTGATGTCACCAAACGAATGGTGGTTTTGGACGGAGGGCGGTTGGAATACGACTTCCTTGTCTTAGCGACGGGATGCGTGCCGAACCCGTCTATGGTGGACGGTCTGCAAGAAGGAGCCCTTCATTTTCACGACGAGGCAGCAGCCCTGCGGCTGAGGGAGGTCCTTTCGCAGTTTGAGGGCGGTCGGATCGTCGTTGGCGTCGGCGGCTTTCCCTATAAGTGTCCGCCATCCCCCATTGAATTCACTTGCCTGCTGCACGAGTATTTAGTCAAGAGAGGCATCCGCAGCCGAACCGAACTGGTTTACGCCACTCCTCTTCCCAGGGTTTTTCATATGGAACCTTTGGTCCCCATCTTTGAGGAGCGATTTGACGAAGAGGGCATCGTTGCCGCCACCTTTTTCACTTTGGAGCGGATGGAGCCCGATCAAAAGAAGGCGATCTCAATGGACGGTCAGGAACTGACGGCTGATCTTTTTGTCCTTGTCCCGCCCCATCAGGGTGCCGAAATGGTTCGCACCAACGGATTGGGGGATCCAAAAGGGTATCTAAATGTGGACCGCACCACATTGAAAGTTGTTGGATTGGAGCGTGTCTATGCTTTGGGCGATGGAACGAACCTTCCCACTCCGAAGGCATTGACGGCAGCTCAAAAACAGGGTCAAGTGGTGGCCGATAACCTTCTTGCCGAGAGTCAGGGTCGGGAACTGCGATCTTACAACGGTCAGGTCGGCTGTCTCATTGAAGTGGGCAACGGGTTAGCCACTTTAGCGATCTTTGATTACGACAACCCGCCCCGACCGCCCAAGCCGACGACAGACCTGTTTAGAGCCAAGAGAAAACTCCAAAACTTCGTCTTACAAAGTCTGCGCCTCCCGGTTTAATCAACTCCAATAGTTTCACTGATTCAGCGGAAAAATAAAGGATGAGGCAGACGATCATTGTTGGGTTATTGGTCCTGGTGGTGGCGGTGAATAGTGACTCCAGACTGAGGCATCTGGACCTGCGTTACGAACTACCGACCTTTGAAAGAAAAGAGCAATGGACCGCTCGTGCGGAATTTCTCGGTCGGCAAGTCGTCCTCGCTTGCGGTCTGTTCCCTCGTCTTCCGAAGAGACCTTTGAATCCCAAGAGAGTTGTCTGCTACGAGGACGATCAGATCGTTGTGGAAAGGGTGGTTTTAGAGACATTACCTGGTTTTTACCTGACGGGCAACCTTTATCGTCCCACCGCAGGGAAAGGTCCCTTTCCTGCTGTTCTTCATCCTCACGGTCACGTGCCTCAGGAAGAGGGGCGCCTCTATGAACGGGAGCGCATCCGCTCTACATCAATGGCGCGCTTGGGCTTCATCGTTTTTGCCTATGATATGATCGGCTACGGCGACCATTTCGGGCTGGACCACCGAGCGCCGGAAACCGCCAAAGAGCATTTGTGGGGGCTCAGCAAAGGAGCCTTGCAGACCTGGAACAGCGTGCGGGCACTGGACTTTCTTTTTTCTCTCCCTGAGGTTGATAAGGAAAGAATTGGCTGTTGTGGGTCCTCCGGTGGTGGCACGCAGACCTTTCTGATCGCCGCTGTAGATCCACGGGTAACGGTTGCTGTCCCCACGAAGATGGTCTCGGCGCATATGCAGGGGGGATGCATCTGCGAGAATCCGCCCTTATTGCGATGGGACGCAAGCAATCCCGAAATCTGTGGTCTGATCGCCCCACGACCACTCCTGTTAATTTCCGATGACGGGGACTGGACCAAAGAAACACCAACCTATGAGTTTCCTTTCGTCCGTCAGATTTACACTCTGTTGGGGCATCCAGAACGATGTGCCAACGCCCATTTCTCGGAAGGGCACGATTTCGGGCCGCTTAGCAGGGTCGCTTACTACCGATTTGCCCTCCGCTGGCTCAAAGGTCTTTCCGAAAACGAAGCATCCCAAGTGGAGGAGCCCCAGGGACCCTTGCCCAGTGCCGCCCAACTTCGCGTTTGGGGACCAGATTTACCCAAACCCGACAGGACCGCCTCTTATCAGGACATTTTCAACTGGCTTCGTCAAGAGTCCCAAAAGGCTCTTGAAAATGACCTTCCTACCGACCAAAAGAGTCTGAACCGCTTCCGAAAGATTTATGGTCCCTTTTTTCAGTCGGTTTTGGGTGTTCGGTCCCTTGTCGCCACCGATATAGAACAGGAACTTTTGGACGAGACCGCTCACGAGGGAATCCGCCTTCAAAAAATTCGTTTATTTGATAAAGTAAGAAAGATTACCCTTGGGGTCCTCTTGACAAGCGGCTCGGCAGGACGAAAAGAAGTGGTGCTTTTCGTAGGGGACAAAGGGTCTGGAATCAAGGTAGGGGAAGGAAAAGGGGACTTTTGGGAGTTCGTGAGAGCCCTAAATAGTCAAATGCCCGTTGCTGTCATAGAATGGTCGCCCTTTTTCAGTGAGGAAGAGAGGGCAAAAATCGCCTATTTCACCACCTACAACAGGACAGAAGTATCGGAAAGACTTCAAGCCATCACGCTCACTCAGGTATGGCTTTCGTCGCAATATCGTAAGGTTCATTTAGTTGGCTGGGGCGAAGGGGGATTGCTCGTTCTTTTGGCGGCTGCCGTTACCTCTCCTCAAGGCAAAATTGTCGCTGACCTGGCTAACTTCAACCCAGAGGATGACGATCAATTTGTCCATCGCCTTTACATTCCTTTGCTGAGAAGGGTGGGCGACTTTAAGACAGCATTGGCACTCCTTGCCGGCAGGTCTGTGCTCCTTTTCCATCCGCACCGGCAGTTTCCAATGGCGTTGGGTCGGCGGTTTTACCGCATCTCTGGTAATGAGAGCCGGCTAAAGGTGCTGGACCAGCAACCGTCACCGGAAAAGATCGTTTCCTGGCTGACTAACTAAGACCTCTGGTCTTAAGACCGACTTTCCTTCGTTTTGGCGATCTTTCAAAATTGAATCAGAAATTTCTTTTCTGAGAGGTCGCACGATGGCGATTCCCGCTGAACGGCTTGGTCCGCAGGAAGAGGTCATTTTGGCACCATCAGAAGCCGAACGCCCGTTCCTGTGGTCGTGGCGTGCCTTTTTCCTGTTGCTTCTTCTTCTTCCCGTTAACATCTATTGGATCGGCGTGACCGAAGGGCTCTGGCACGCCCTTCATATGACGACCCTCTCCCTGCCAATGAATGTGTTGGTGCTGATCTTGGCACTTTCCGTCGTCAACGATCAAATTCGGCGGTGCTGGTCGTCTTACGCCTTGACTCCTTCCGAAATGGGACTCCTTTACATTGGATTAACCGTTCAGAGCGTTTACATCGGTCACGATATGATGGTCAACCTCTTCGGGGTAATCCCAGCACCGTCCTGGTTTGAAAACCCGAGCAATCGCTGGCGGGAAATCTTCTTCCCTTATCTCCCCGATTTTCTGGTGATCACCAACAAGGAGGCGGTGATGCCTTTCTACCTCGGTGGTCGCTCCTTTTATGGAAGCGAGTTAGTTCCTTACTGGATTCGCCCCAGCATCTATTGGACCATTCTCCTCACTGCTCTCTTTGGGGTCTATCTCAGCGTTGTTGGCGTCTTCTTCCACCGATGGTCAGCAGAGGAGCGGCTTCAGTTTCCGATCCTACGGTTGCCGATGCAGATCATCAGTCATCAAGGCTTCTACAGTGGTTCCAAATTTTGGACGGGTTTTTCGGTGGCTGGTGCCATAGAACTTCTCAACCACTTCAACTTTCTTTATCCTTGGATCCCCTCGCTGAAAACCAGGGCAAGAGACCGGGACCTGTTAACTTACTTAATGGACCCACCGTGGAATGCCATCGGTTCTACCCCCCTTGCCCTCTACCCTTTCATTATTGGTTACGCTTACTTAATGCCTCTGGATCTGTGTATCTCCACTTGGCTGTTTTATCTCCTGAGAAAGGTAGAACGCTTGATCGGGGTGTGGCGGGGCTGGACGGGGTTGCCGCGTTTCCCTTACGAAAACGAGCAAAGTGCCGGCGCAGCTCTTTCCCTTGCCCTTTTGTCTCTCCATCTATCGCGTTTTTACCTAAAGTCCGTGATTAGCGGACAAGATCGCCATCCCTACCCAATTTCAAAAGGGATGCTGACCTTTCTTTTCTTCCTTGGTCTTTTGATCTGTTTCTCTCTTACGGTCAAGGCGGGTTTGGGATGGGGGTTGACGGCTTTGTTTTGGATCATCCACCTTTTGATCTCCCTGACGGTGGGCAGGATTCGTGCGGAAGCCGGTCCGCCGTCTCACTCTCTCCTGTTTGCCAATCCTCAGGACCTTTTGGTTGCTACGGCAGGGAGCCGCTCCTTTCATCCCCGTCAGTTAACCGTCTTGGCGCTCTATTTCTGGTTCAATCGGCTGAACCGCAATCATCCTTTGCCGGTCATCGCTGAGGGCTGGAAGGTCTGTCAACTGACCAGCCTGTCCTTTAGCAGGAGTGCGGGGATGATGGTCCTGATGGCTGTCCTAAGTATCGCCGGCTGTTTTGCGATCTATCCAGTCCTCTTTTACCGAGAGGGAGCAGCGACGCGGATTGGTGAGGTCGTCTGGGTCGGCGCCGATACCTATAATCGCTTGGCATCTTGGATCAGTGGACTAACGCCACCAGACATTTGGGCTCGCTTTTTTGTCGCCATCGGAGGAGGGGTGGCGCTCTTTCTTTTTTGGGGCTACCAAAGGACCTCTTGGTGGATTTTGCATCCGTTAGGCTACCTTTTAGGAACAAGTTTTGCGGTGGATTACTATTGGCTTTGTCTGGTTATCGGTTCCTTGGTTAAGGCAATGATCCTTCGTTACTGGGGCGCCCGAGCCGTCGTCAACACGGAGCCCTTTTTTGTCGGTTTAGTCATAGGAGATGGGCTGATCTCCTGCCTGTGGAGCGTGTATGGTCTCATCGTTCATCGTCCTATGTATGATGCCTGGTGGTAAGAAGGATCCACAAGGGTCAGTGGGTTAAAGTTATAATGAATATGATGAAAGGGAAAGGAGGTGACGAGGTTGGCTGAAGTGAAGACGGAGACCAAGGAGCAGGAAGCCTGCACCTGTGAGTGCGAGGAGACGAAAGCCGCCGATCCCTGCGAATGTGAATGCGAAGAGACGAAGGCAGAGGAGAAGGCGGGGCACAAGCAGTCCTCGTGCTGCGGTTAAGAACGGTCTGAGGCGCCGAATGTGGGTGCCGCCCGGATCTGAGTGGCGGCACCCATTCTTTCTTATTGGGTCCATTGAGGCTGGGGTAAGAAGGGTGAGGAAGAAGGAAGGGCGGTGAGGGTCGGGCTGAGGCTTGGGGGACGAGGGGGTTGCACCCGCCTAAGGATTTGAGCGCCCACTTTGGCAAAAAGGGGCGCAGCGACCTCACCGCCCCATTGTCCTCTTTTCGGTTCATCAAGAAAAATGCCGACGACATACTTGGGCGATTCAGCAGGGAAGTAGCCGCAAAAGGATACGATCACCTTTTCCGGATCAAAGCGACCCTTGTAAAACTTCGTTGCCGTCCCTGTTTTTCCTGCTACAGTGACGCCCTCAATCTGCGCCCTGACCCCAGTTCCTCTCTTAACGGCATCAACCAAGTAATCGGTAATTCGGGCAGCCACCAGGGGGGAAACGGCTCGTCCCATTTTCTTCGGAGCCAACCATTGAATCTGTCCGGTCTCCTCATTTCGGATCCCCATTACCAGCCGGGGTTTCATCACGATCCCGTAATGAGCTAAAGCACTATAGGCAACAACCATTTGAAGAGGGGTCACCGCTAATCCCTGACCAAAACCGATCGTGGCTTGCTGATGGCGCCGCTGGGACGCCGTCTGCCGCTGGATCGGTAAATCTATCCATCCGGGCTCTTCCAGACCGGCTCGCAGGGAAAGCCGTCTTCCTAAACCCATCCGGCGTAGCCCTTCGGACAGTTTCTCGTAGGGGACTTTGAGGGCTATTTTTGCCATCGCAATGTTACAGGAGTGGCGCAAGGCATCGCCGACGCTGATAAAGCCGTGGGCGGCGGCGCGCTTTTGGACCACCCAGCACCGAATGCTCATGGCACCACTTTTCCAAGTGCCCTCGCAACGGACTCTTTCGGTAAGAGAAAAAGCACCTTCTTCTAAGGCTACGGCAGCCACAAGTGGTTTTAGGCTGGAACCCGGCTCAAAAGCCCGCGCCAGACCCCTATTGACAAACCGATCATAGGGAAAACGGGAGTAGTCATTGGGATCAAAGTCGGGTTTGGAAGAAAGTCCTAAAATATCCCCCGTTCTGGGGTCCAGGACGATGGCAATTGCTGCACGGGGTCGCTCTTCCTTCATTGCTTCGTTCATGACATCATCCAAAATCGCCTGAATCCGTTCGTCTAAGGTTAAAATGAGGGAGTGACCAGGGCGTGCTTCCAGGGGGGACTCATCAGTGCCTTCCAAGGGTCTCCCCAGCCCATCCACCTGTCTTTCCACCAATACCTCTCGACCTCTCAGCACCCCGTCCCAGTCTCTCTCAATACCGTATTGACCGACGCCGTCCCCATCGGTGAATCCCAGAAGGGGTGCTGCGCTCCTGTCCAGCGGGTAAAAACGGATCTGATCGGGTAAGAGGACGACTTTCGTCCAGTCACTGTCCTTGGACCGTTGTGCTTGGCGGATCCTCTCGGAGATGGCACGGGCATCACGGATCGATACCCGTCGGCTCAGGAGAATCCACCTCGCCTTTTGGACTCTTTGTTCCCTTGACTTTTTTGCCCACTGAAGCAGTTTTGAGGAGATGTCCTGAGCCAGTTGCCGGTCCGATATTAAGAGAGACAGTTGGGTAGCAAGAGAGGTTGGGTCCTTAAGAGCATTAAGGTTCACTTCCAGCCTCTCGGACCGGACGGAAGTAGCCAAAAGAGTTCCCCTTCTGCTAACGATGTCGCCTCGGCGACCCCGAATCTTCACAACTCGGCTCCAGATTTTCTCCGCTCGCTTCCGGTAAACCCCCGATTGGCTGACCTGAATGCGGAACAGGAAGGCAGCCAGCATCAGGGTAGAGACCGTAATGAAAGCCATCGCACTGGCACATCGGACGCAGGGGCTCACTTACGGAACCTCCGCAAAGAAGGCTGTTGCCTCTCTGCTAACGGAAGCGACAGGTGTGGTTGCCCTTTGGTTGCCGACGAGAGAGGTGGCGACCTTTCCCTCCAAAAGGAGACGAAGGGTCGCCACTTCTTTTTGGATCTGCCGCAATGCCTGCCGAGCCCTGATGATTTGCCGACTTTCCTTAACGGCGAACCAACGGCAACCGAAACAAGTAGTGCCCAGAACGATCAGAGGGAGAAAGGGCAGAAACCAAACAAAAGGTAATGTTTTTTTTGCCGGCGTTACGAAGGGCTTAGGCGAAGATCGCTGCCGTAAAGGTGAGTGGCGATGAGGCACAGGGGATGCCATCCCTTCACACCCCTCCTTCCCCTGACCGCTCAAAGGCTCTTAGGCGTGCCGAACGGGATCGGGGGTTGGTAAGCCTCTCCGCCGCCGTCGGTCGGAGCGGTTTTTTGATCAGGGCACGGATTGGCACATCGGGATGAAGGCGCGACCAATCTCTCATCAGACCCTTGACAACTCGGTCCTCAATGGATTGGTAACAGAGAACCAAAACACGCCCTCCCGGTCGCACACTCAAAAGCGCCGTTTCCAAACCGTTTCGGAGTGCTTCTTTTTCTTCATTCACCAGAATGCGCAATGCCATAAAGCAAAAGGTCGCCGGATGAAGATGAGCCGGTTTTCTCGTTTTAATGGATGCGATCAGATCGGACAGGTCTCGAGCGGTCCACACCTTGCGATGGCGCCGCTCCTGAACGATCGCCTGGGTGATGCGCCGAGCCATCGCTGGCGTTTCCCCAGCCTCCTTGAACGCCTCTTCCAAACGGTGAGGTGAACACTGCTGTAGGATTTGCCCAGCCGTCGGTCCTTTCGTTGGGTCATAGCGCATATCTAAGGAAGAGTCAAAGAAACTGAAACCCCGCCCGCTATCTATTTGCCAGAGGCTCAGACCCGGATCAATCAAGCAACCGTCCAGTTCATTCCATCCGACCTGTTTCAAACACTCCCTAAGAGACCCCATATCGGCGTGGAACAAATGACAGCGATCCGAAAAAGGTGCCAACCGCTTCTTAGCAACTTCCAAACTTTGAGGGTCTCGGTCCAATCCAATCAGCTGTGCCTGAGGATTAGCCGATAGAATAGCCAAGGCGTGACCGCCCGTTCCAACCGTCAGGTCAGCGCAGCGGGGCGCTGGCAGTTCCCTCACCCGCAAAAGGGCTAAAACCTCCTCTACCATTGCTGGCGGATGCAGACGGGGCTTTTCACCCTTTCCATCGTCTCCGACCAGGCTCCCTTCCCCGATAACCGGTAATGTTGTCGGCACGGCTGTCATCGCCTCAAAAACCTAACTGGGCTTGCTTTTTGCGAACGGCTTCGGACATAATCTGAGCGAACCGTTCTTTGGCGGCTTGCTCGTTCATTACCTCAATGCGATCTCCCCGGGAAAAGAAAAAAATCGTCCCCTGAAGGCGGCAGATTTCCCGAAGCCTCTGAGGAACCAGAAACCGCCAGTTGCCGTCCGCTCTCACCTTTGCCGCCATTCCCATAATCCGCTGAACGAGAAGGACCATCCCCTCCCGATCTTCTTCAAACCGCGCCATTAAAGCCTCGGAGTATCGCTTCCATTCTTGCGGATCAAAAACATAGAGGTTGTCATCAGGGCTGATGGTTACATAAATCTCCTGCCCAAGGCGCTGACGAAGTTCTGCAGGCAAAACGAACCGACCCTTATCATCCATAGACGATCGGGGAGAGCCGATGATCAGGTCCTCTTGCCGGAGATCTTCTCCGTGCCGCTCTTCGGTCTCCACCGCCTTTTCTTTCCCCTTTATCCCACTCTCCCGTTATTTCCTCCCACCTGATCCCAAATTTTTGGGCTTATCTCTCCACTTTGACCCACTCAACAAAAACATAAAAAGAGATGGGCACGACCCAACGGTCGTTTGCCCAATGCCCTACTTCTAACTGTCGCCTTTCTTAAATTATAGCGTCGTTGCTCAGCAAAATCAACCGGCTTTTTGGATGCTCAAGTTGAGGACGCTCACGGCAGCGGCGACCTGTTCGGCGACTCGGTGGAAGGCGCGGCTGGCTTCCGATTCGGCTCGGAAGAGAACGACGGGTTGACCCAAGTCGCCACTTTCACAGATTTCTGGGACCAGGGGAATGGTGCCCAAGAAGCGAATGCCTCGGATCTCACATTCCTGCTCGACGGCACCCCGCCGAAAAATGTCGGTCCGTTGACCACAGTGGGGGCAGACGAAGTAACTCATATTCTCCACGATCCCTAAGACCGGCACTTGCAAGCGTTCAAAAGTGTTGAGTCCCTTCAGGGCATCATAAAAGGCCACATCCTGTGGGGTCGTTACGATGACGGCACCGGTAACCGGCACCAATTGGGCTAAGGACAACTGCACATCACCGGTTCCCGGTGGCAAATCAACCAACAGGTAGTCCAGTTCTCCCCATCGGACATCAAAAAGAAGTTGTTGAAGAGCTTTGGCGAGAATAGGTCCCCGCCAGATAACCGGCTTATCGGGGTCTAAAAGGAGACCCAGGGAGATCATTTTCAGACCCCAGGCACTGACCGGTAGGATCTTTTCTCCATCAAACTCGGGGGTCTGATGAGTCCCCAGCATTCTGGGGACATTGGGTCCGTAAATATCGGCGTCCAACAGCCCTACAAGAGCCCCCCGTTGGGCTAAGGCAGCGGCGAGGTTAACGGCTACCGTCGTTTTCCCAACGCCTCCTTTGCCGCTGCCGACACCGATGATATTGCGGACGCCCTTAAGGGGTGTCCGCTCTGGCACCCCTTTGGGCACTTCGGCGGTGACCGAAATCTCTACCTCGGTGACACCGGGCAGCCTTTCCAGCGCCTGGCGGGCGTCCTGAACGATCCGGTCCGCCATTGGGCAGGCGGGGGTCGTCAGGACCAACTGGAACCCGACCCGGTTGCCATCAATACGAATGTCTCGGACCATACCCAAGGAGACCAAGTCCCGATGCAGTTCTGGGTCTTTCACCCCAGAAAGGGCTCTTAAAACTTCTTCCTCTGTTAGGGTCAAGTGCCCCTCACCTCGCTGTCACTTAAGGGTTTTCAGATAGGCGATGAGATCAACAAGTTCTTCCTCGGTCCCTTCAAAGGCGGGCATCGTGGTATTGGGGTTCAGGAGTCGGGGGTCCCGCAAAATCTTTTTTAACTGTTCGTCCGTGAACTTTTTACTCAGGTCTTTGAGCACGGGACCGATGCCGGGTCCTGCTTCTGCTGGGGGATGACAAGTGGCGCAGCCGGTCTCTTCATAAACGGCTTGTCCCCGTGCGACGGGGCTGTCTACCGCCTCCGCCTTCTGAAGGCGACGGGCACCCCCATCCGGCGCCTCAGCGCCCTCTTCCGGCCCCCGACAGCCAAACAGCAAGCAAGCAAGGAGCACAAGGAAGAAAATGGTTAACCAGTTTTTTCCTGTCATCGTTGACTTCCCTCTTCCTGCCAAACCTCAAACTCTTCAATGACTGGGTTGGCGAGGAGGACCTGGCACATTTGTGCTACCATCTTTTTTGTCTGTTCTAAGTCATCGGCGTCTTCAAGCCACAAATCTATGACCTTGCCGATGCGCACTTGAGCCACAGCCGAAAAACCCAGGTCTTTCAAAGCCTGACAGACGACCCGACCCTGAGCGTCATCTACCGTCTCCTTGAGTCGGATCAGAACCGTTACTCTTCTCATTAGGTGCTACCCACCTGGTCATCGTGCCATCCTATCTTGCGACTTCACTGTAACAGTTTGGGACTTTTGGTCCCTAAGTATCTGACGCTGATCAGAAAGGCGACTGACGGCAAGGTGACTCTGGTTTACCTAATCCGACACGGTGAAACAGAATGGAACCGGGACGATCGGCTTCTAGGGAAGACTGATCTCCCTTTGAACGATCGGGGGAGACGACAAGCGGCTCGCCTGGCTCAGCGACTGAGCAACGTCCCTCTAACAGCCCTATACACCAGCCCCCTCAAAAGAGCGGTGGAGACTGCAACCGCCATCGCCTCCGTTCACTCTCTTAATGTCACCGTTATTGAGAGTCTGAGAGAGATAGATTACGGAGAGTGGGAGGGGATGACCCTTCAAGAGGCAGCGGAGCGGTTTCCGGATTTGGAGACGAAACGGCGCACCGATCCCCTTCGTTTTCAAGCCCCTGGGGGCGAAGCCTTTGAGGACTTCATCGGACGAGTCTTGACAACTTTTGAAAGGATAGCGTCTGCTCACTTTGGGCAGACCATCGCAGTTGTCGCTCATCAGACGGTCAACCGCATTGTGATTACTTTTTGCCTTCAAGCCCCCTGGACTCTGTGGAGGCGGTGGCGACAGGATTGCGGCTGCATCAATGTAATAGAGGTGAGACCCGACGGTCGTTGGCGAATTGTCTTGGTCAATGACACTTGTCACTTAAATGAGGAGACACCCTGAAGGCGATCTGAAGAGGTGACGACCATGCCATCCCTTCGGCGAACGAGAAAAATGATGCAGCGGAACCTGATCCGTTTCACCCTTTGGTTATCCATTTTCGTCATTTTCGTTGTCGGCACCTTCACCACTTTCGGCTTTCTGGAGGGACCGGCAACGGGCATCAATTTGAGCCCGTCGGTGGCAAAGGTCAACGGTTGGGATATTTCCAGGGAAGAGTTTGAAAAGGCATTGGCGGCCCACATTGCCCAAAGGCGCCCTGAGGCGGGCGATTGGATGGAGGTCAAGCAAGCGGTCCTGGACGAACTAATTCTTGACACCCTCATTCAGCAAGAGGCTCAAAGACGGGGGGTTCGGGTGACAGGGGCGGATTTGGAGCAATTTATTGACTTGCGGGTTCAGTTGGAGATGTCGGCTGTTCGGGATCGATTCGCTAAGAGCAAGGCGTTTCGGGACTTTATTCGCGATCGGTTCGGCTCTCTAAATGGTTACGAAAGGGCTTTGAAGGATCAATATTGGCAGAACCGTTGGCAGGATCAAAAACAGATCCTGTTTAACAAACTGATGACTTCCGTGATGGAGGAGGTCACCGTAACCGACGCCGACTTGGAAAGGTCTTACACCCGCTATCGGATCCAGCCCCTTCTCATAGATTGGATTCGTTTCCTTCCGAAAGGAAAGGAAGGTCTTGAAGAGGAAAGGAAAAAGGCAGAAGAGCGGGCGCTGGAGCGGGCGAAGGAGTTGCGGCAACGACTGGGGAAAGGGGAAGCGTTTCTTTCCGTAGCAGCGGAGGCGATGGGGCAGAAAGACCTTAAAAAAGAGCCGGCGCCCGAAACGGTTTCCTTTGAAAGCCTGGAAATGCGCTTTGGCGAGGACGGGGCGAAGGTCATTGCTCAATTGAAAGAGGGAGAGGTTTCCGAACCGATCAAAACCCCCGCTGGAGCCTATCTGGTCCGACTGGTCAGCAAGAAGGTTGAATGGCCAAAGGACATTGACACCGTGCGCTACCAATGTGAAGAGCAGAAATGTCGTCATACCTGGCAGGCAAGAACCGAGCCAAAGGAATGTCCCAAGTGTCGGAGCAAGAAAATCAAAAAGGTTTCCGATCGTCGGGAAGAATTGAAAAGCCAGTTGCGGCAGATGAAAGGTCAGCAACGATGGTTCCAATTAATGGAGCGGCTGAGACGGGAAGCGCAGGTTGAAATCTATGATTGGGATTTGATGGCAGCGGACAGGGCACGATCGGGGCAACGCGAAGAGTCCCTTCAAGCCTATCGGGAGGTTCTTAAGCAGATAAGAGACGAGACCTTTGCTCGTCGTCATTACATTTTGCCTGAGGCAATTTATTACGAAATGGGTCGTCTGTTAGCAGACGAGGGCAAATACGAAGAGGCGGAAAAAGCCACAAGACGGGCACTGGAGTATACGGGGGAGGACTACTCGGTCCTTCTTCAATTGGGGCACATTCTTCTGAAAAAGGGCAACAAGGAGGCGGCTCTCAAAGTCTTGCAGCGAGTTTCCTCTGGATCCCCCCAGCCTCATCAGAGGCGACAGTTAGCAATTTTTTATGAAGAGGCGGGGAGGAAGGACCTGGCTCAGAAAGAAAGGAAAGAGGCGGAGCGAATGGAAAAGGAGTCGGTGCCGTCCTTCCTCACTCAGTAGGTCGTTTTTTGGAGGCGTTCGTTGGTAACGGCAGGAGGCGGTGGAACGGCGTGGCGGAGAGGCGGGAAATTGTCTTAGAGCGCAAAAAGGTAGAAAAATGGGTGAGAGGCTGGCAAAAGAAGCGGGTTGTCGTTGTCGGAGACTTGATGTTGGACGAGTATATCTTTGGGACGGCGGAGCGCATCTCTCCCGAAGCGCCCGTTCCCGTGATCCGTTGCGAAAAAAGACATTATGGGGCAGGGGGTGCTGGGAACACTGCTCGAAACCTGTCTCGTTTAGGGGCGCAGGTCGCCGTTTGTGGTGTTGTCGGTGACGATGAACCAGGGCGCCGGCTGATCCAAACTCTTAATGAGGACCAGGTGGAGACTTCTGCGATCGTCTGTGATCCGACCCGGCCGACAACGGTCAAAACCCGAATCGTCGCCCACCATCAACAAGTCGCCCGCTTGGATGTGGAAAGTCGCCAACCCCTTTCGGCGACCATCGTCAGCCTCTTAAAGGATCGTCTCCAAAAGATCCTCCTGCAGGCGAACAGCATCATTGTCTCGGACTATGCGAAAGGGTTGGTGGGGGGCTGGCTGACGGAAATCTTGCAACCGTTCGCAGCCAACCTTCTGATGACGGCGGGTCCCAAACCCAGCAATATGTCCGTTTTTAAGGGTTTTCATTACCTGAGTTTGAATCGGACCGAAGCCCTCTCTTTCCTGAACGGAGCGGGTCCCTTGTGGGAAGTTGGCTCAGCGATGGTGGCCCAATTAAGCCTTCACGGTTTGGTTGTCACTCTGGGTGGGGATGGTTGTCTTCTTTTCGGTCGCAACGGTCTGCGCGTTCAGGTGCCGGCTCTGAGGGTTCAGGTTTACGATGTAGCCGGAGCAGGGGACACTTTTTTAGCGACTGTCACCTTAGCCCTTCTGAGCGGTTGTTCCTTTCTTGACGCAGCAGCGGTGGCGACCGTTGCCGCTGCCAGCGTTGTTCGCAAAGTCGGGGTGGCAACGGTCACGGGCGACGAGATTCTTCATCTTTTGCCCGTTCGGTTACCCCTGAAAAAGGATCCCTGTTGGTAGTCTTTGCCGTCGCTTTCTGGCAGTCGTTATAAGCCGTCTGGATATTCCTTGCCCCTCAAGAGGGGATAAGACGGCTTGGGCTCTGGTCCCGTATAGCGGCAACGGGCGCTCACATAATCAAAAATCAATGCCCACCGAGGCTGGGGGGACCGATTCGGACCCGAATAGTGAAGGACCATTCCCTCGTGAAACACGACATCGCCAGGATCGGCTTCTACAGTGACGGCTTGGCTGGTATCCAGTTGCGTAGCGTCCGCTGCCAAATGCCCCAATCCGTAAGTGTCGGTGGTGGTGGTGGTCAGGTTTCCCCAACGGTGGCTGCCGGGAAGATACTCCATACAGCCATTTTCCTTTGTCGCTTTATCTAAAGCGATCCAAGCGGCAACGTGCGCGTTCTCCTTTGGTTCAATCGCGAAGTAAGGGGCATCTTGATGCCAAGGCTTCTCTACCCCAATCTCCGGCGGTTTCAAAAGAGCCTTATCCGCATATAACTTAATATCGGGTCCCAAAAGGGCTGCCACTCGGTCCAGCAGTCTGGGATCGGAAGCGATTTTCCAGAAAAATGCATCTGGAGCAACAAAGTTCCAGATCTTGCGGGCGGCCTTCAAGGGATCGGAGACCGACACCTTACCCTGGGCGACCAGGGGCTCCAGTTGAACGAGGACGCCTTCGCAGGAGACTGTGTCGCCTTCCGGCTTCTGGCCTTCTTTCAATCCCGACAGGGCTCTGCTGATCCAATAGGCTAAACGATCCTTAATGGCGAGCACCTCTTCGGCGCTGAAGACTTGCCGCACGACCAAAAAGCCTTGTTGGTCAAAAACCTCTTTTTCAGAGGTTGTGATGGTATGGTGCGCCACCTTCTTTACCTCCTCCCCTCAATTCAATATCCCTTCAAAATAGCATCTGTCGTCTAAATATTATCATCGTGGGGCGGCAGTCCATCGTCACTGGCGCCTCTACCAAGGCGGCAGTTGGGCTCTCTCCAGTCAAAGGCTAACTCCCCACCCCGATGACGGGATCGGATCCGTCTCCATTGATAGAACTTAGAGTGCCCATCGGCAAAAGTCAAAATGGCCCCACCTAAATGGCGGGTCAACCTGTCCAATCCGTCGTCACCTTGCGCTCGGAAGATGTCCTCAACGGCGGTCGTTGGGCAGCCCCTCCA
>JANXBO010000058.1 GCA_025057575.1 Candidatus Caldisaccharidevorator malaysiensis | reverse complement strand
GGATAGCAATTGGCTTTCCAAACCCACTCATATCGGGCAGAGGGGCAGCGGTAGATGTCCCAACTCCTGCCATAAGTGTAGACCGTCTCATACCAGTCCCCAGCACCAAAAAAGACGGTCCGATAGACTCCAATGCCGCCGGCATAGCAGGGTGTTCGGTGGAACGGAAAGGCTTCATCGTGATCTTGGACATATTGGGTCACGGCAAGGCTTAAGTTCTTCATATTACTAACGCACGCCGTCTGGCGCGCTTTCTCTCGCGCTTGACTGAACACAGGAAACAGGATGCTCGCTAAAACAGCAATAATGGCGATGACGACCAGGAGTTCTATGAGGGTAAACGCCCTGCCGTTTCCCCTTGTCACTTTAATGCCTCCTCTTTGGGAGTAGTAGAGGGGAGGCGTCTTTTGTAAGAAACCTCCCCTCAACAAATCCTCACCCGAGCTGCCTAAAAGTGACGGGTGGTCACTACCTTACTGTCCACCGCCACCAGGTCCACCTGGTGCAGCGCCCGGAGCGCCCCCTGGTGAGGGAGGTCCACCAGCCGGTGGTCCACCCGGTCCCGGACCACCGCCCGGAGGTCCGGGAGGTCCACCCGCTCCAGGTGGTCCGCCGGGCGGTCCTCCGGGAGGTCCACCCGCTCCAGGTGGTCCACCAGGGGGTCCTCCGGGAGGTCCACCCGGTCCCGGACCACCGCCCGGTTGCGCCATTCCACCGCCTGGTATCACCGTCGCCTGGGGCGTTCCACCCGGCTGCGTCTCCGGTCGGGTGGTCAGCCGCCAGTAGTAGACGATCCCCACGATGCCCAGAACAACGACAATCAGCACAACCGCCAGCCAGGTCGGTACTTCCCGCTGCATCCCTTCGGCACCTCCTGTCGTTCCGAAATCGCCTGTTTAGATTGTAACACCGATTTGCCACAACGCCAACTTTCCAGATCGGAAATCACGACCTTCTCCTTCATCTTCTTTATCTTCCAGAACGCAGGCGATACTCCCGTTTCCGAAAGAGTTCCATCAGGGGAACCAAGGGTGATTCCCCCGGGACGACTTCCGCATAGTCTATCCGCCACTGAGTTAAGAGTCCTTCTCGCTGCCGCCACTCTGCTTCTATAAACTGCTGCCACCTCTCGCCCAAAGACGGTGATCGCAAGTCCAGCCACCGCTCTTCTCCCGTTTCCAAGTCCATTAAGCGGACCAAACCCAGTGGGGCTAGAGACTTTTCTCTTCTGTCCCGCAGAAGGATCACGAGGACATCGTGACGATGGGCAAGTTTCTTGAGAGACGCCTCGTATCCCTTTGCGTGTAAGTCGGTCAAGATAAAGATGATACTTCTCTTTCTTCGGGCAAATCGTCTCAGCAAATCCAGGGCAGGGACCAAATCCGTTCCCGTTCCAGCCGGTTCGCAGAAAAGGATTTCCCTGATGAGCCGGTGGGCTTGACTCATTCCTTTCTTAGGCGGGATGAACTTCTCAACCCGATCGGTAAACAGAACGAGCCCGACCCGGTCGTTGGACCGCACCGCAGCCAAGATCAGCGCTGCCGCCAGTTCTGCGGAGAGATCGCTCTTCTTGATCCCTTGGCTCCCAAATTCCAACGAAGGGCTTACATCCACAACCAAAAAAACTCGTAATTCTCTCTCGTGACGAAACTTTTTGACGAAGAGGCGAGCCATTCGTGCCGATACATTCCAGTCGATGTTGCGCACATCGTCGCCCGCTTGATACTCCCGAACTTCTTCAAATTCCAGACCTTGACCCTTGAAAATGCTCTCGTAAGCACCCAGAAACATTTCGCTGACCAGTCGTCGCAGCCGCAGTTCCAGTCGCCGGACCCTCTTGAGGATTTCCGATGGGGCCACTTTCCGTCGCTGCCAGCGGCGGGAACCGTCCCTGCCTGGAGACATCCAAGAAACTGCCCGAACCAGACCTATCCTGATGGCTCCAACCGTAGTGTAGAAAAGCCGCCGCAACCTACCGATCTCTTGGTCTGACCTCTTGGCTTCGGCGATCAACCGATTCACCTGCCCCTAATCGCTCACCGAGGGGATCTTATGGAACCGGCACTCTTTTCAGGACCCGTTCCACGATGTGGTCTGTTGTCACTTCCTCCGCCTCGGCTTCGTAGGTGAGAATGATTCGGTGTCGGAGAACATCGTGCGCGATAGCGTGCAGGTCTTCGGGCAGGACATAGCCTCTTTTCCTGATGAACGCCATCGCTTTGCCCGCCAGAGCCAGGTAAATGGAGGCTCGGGGTGATGCCCCGTATTCGATCATTCCATCAATTTCTCCAATGCCGTAACCCCGTGCATCCCGAGTCGCCGCCACTAAGTCTACGATGTAGCGGGCTAATTTCTCGTCCAAGTAGATCTTTCGGACGAGACTCCTCGCTTTAAGAATCTGTTCCTTCGTCGCCACGGGCCTGACCCAGGGCATCTCTTCTTTTGTCATCCTCTGAAGAATTTGGACCTCTTCTTCCTTTGACGGGTAAGTCACCTTCAGTTTCAGCATAAAGCGGTCAATCTGGGCTTCGGGAAGAGGATAAGTTCCTTCGTGTTCAATGGGGTTCTGGGTCGCCATCACTAAAAAGGGATCCTCCAGCCGGTAAGTCTGTTCCCCAATGGTGACTTGTCGCTCCTGCATTGCTTCTAACAGAGCCGATTGAACCTTCGCAGGCGCCCGGTTGATCTCATCAGCAAGGAGCAGATTGGTGAAGACGGGACCCTTTTTCGCTTTGAAGGTTCCGGTGGACTGGTCGTAAACCATCGTCCCGATGACATCAGCAGGGAGAAGGTCAGGAGTGAATTGAATCCGTTGGAACTTCACTTGAAGACAATCGGCGAGGCATCGGACCGCCATCGTTTTCGCCAGACCCGGCACACCCTCAACAAGGATGTGCCCGTCCGCCAAAAGCCCAACCAACAGCCGTTCCAACAGGTATCGTTGACCGACAATCACCCGGCTAATTTCAGAAAGAACAGAGTCCACGAACTCAGACTCTGCCCTAACGGTGTCGGTCAGTTTCTTAATCTCGTCATAGGTCATTGATTTTCCACCCGCTTTGGACTTGACAACTACCGCCTATTTTAACGGTTGAAGGGGTTGAGGGGTTTCTTAAAGAATTCCCCTCCCTTTAAGCCACTGCTGATAGACCTGCTCGCACAGGGCGATGTCGGTGCGAGCGTCCTCGCCCGGCGATTCAAAAGGCTCCCCGCTTAGCAGGCAGTGAATGAAGTGCTCTGCCTCCTTTTTGTAAGCCCAGGACCATCTTTCTTTCGGCAACAGCCGGCGATACTGATAATCGCCGCCTCCCTCATAAACTTCTACCTCTGCCGGCTGACTGCGCAGAAGGAGCGGTGGCGACCAAGTCTGCACCCATCCCTTTTCAAAATAGACCTGCGTATGCTCGTCCCACCGATGAAAATCTATAGAACCCGTTTCCAAAAGGACCCGATGAGGTCCTGACCTCCAGATGACCACACCGGTCAGTCCGTCTTCATCCAGGTCGCAACAGGAAACCAATGCCTCCGAACCCGTGCCAACGAGCCATCGGACAAAGTTGAAGGCGTGCACATATTGCTGAAGGAAACCCACGAACCTGCTTCCAAACTCTTTGGGCAACCAAGCGGGCAATCTCTCGGGAGGTGGCGGGATGGGCTCTGCACTGGTCTCAAAAGGTGTGTCCAGACCGCAGATCCAATCACCGCCGAAGTAGTGAACCCGAACCAGCGTGAGGCGACCTTTCTCTCCCGATTCCTTCCACTTGAGGACCCACTCTCTGGCGAGACGGTAGCCGGCATCGTAGCGCTTCATATAGGCAACCATAAGGGGCGCTTTTCCCTGCTGGGAGGCTTCCAGAATTTCGTCGGCTTGTTCCAAACTGACTGCCATCGGCTTTTCCATAAAAACAGGTCGTCCTGACCGAAGGGCATCTCGGGCAATTTCCCCCTGAGCAGCAAAGTGAGCCGAAACCGCCACCGCCTCTACTTCGTCATCCTCTAAAAGTTCCCGATGACTTCGGTAAAGTCTGCGAATGCCGAACCGCTCCGCCACCCGCCGTCCGAGATCCGACCTCGCTTCTGCCAAGGCGACCACCTCACAATGGGGAAGTGAAAGAAAGTTTGGAAGATGCACCTTCTGCGCCATAAAGCCCGCCCCGACATAACCCAGCCGAATTCGTTCTTTCATTTTCTCTCTCACCTTTCCCTTTCTCGTCTCCCTTTTTGGGGACTGGTCATCATAGTGGGGCATTTTTCGCCTGCCAACCATACGAAAGTTGGGTTCGTCAAGGTAAACGCCCATTAGCCCTTTTGTCCTGGGACCGTTTATGGGGACTTTCGTCTTGAACTCGTCTCAATGAAGCTGGCAAGTAGAGGAGACAGCAGCCCCCTTGCAGCAAGTTGCGTCAGTTGGGGCAGTTGCCTTGTCTGCTTAACCCTTGAACTCCTTAGGATCGGGAACATCCGTGACGCCCGCTTGGTACACCCGGGCAATTAAGTTCTCAATCGGGGGTTCTTCTATGGTCAAGTCTCGGATGGGGAACTGGGAAAGGATTTGCGAAGCGACGGTCGGAATCTGATCCCGAGGCACTTCAAGGACAAACCGTCCCGAGTCGGGGTCTTTTCTCGCATTGAACGAAGAGAGGACCGACGGGTCCATTCCATCGTCTAAAACGAAGCTCAGCACTTTCGTCGGGTTGAAGGTCTCTTGAAGGCGTATTAGGTCGCCGTCGTAGATCAGTTTGCCGTGGTTGATGACCATCACCCTCTTGCACAGCGCCGACACATCGTCCATATAGTGACTGGTGAGAAGGATGGTCGTTTTTCGGACCTGATTGTATTGGCGAATGAAGTGTCGGATTTGGGCTTGCCCCAGCACATCCAGACCAAGGGTCGGCTCATCCAGAAACAGGACGCTGGGTCTGTGAAGGAGAGCGACAGCCAGTTCGCACCGCATTCGTTCACCAAGGGACAATTGGCGCACCGGTTTGTAAAGGATATGGGAGATGTCCAATAGGGAAACCAATTCGTCCAGGGCGTCTTGGTAATCGCGATCGGAAAGGTCGTAGAGCGCCTTGTGGAGAAGAAAAGTCTCAATAGCCGGCAGGTCCCACTGCAACTGCCATCTCTGACCGGCGACCAAGGTAATCTGACGGAGAAAGTTGGGATGGCGCTGAAAAGGATCGTAACCCAGCACGCGGACCCGACCAGCAGTCGGCAGCAACAGACCGGCGAGGACTTTCAAAGTCGTCGTCTTTCCCGCCCCGTTGGGACCCAAGAAGCCGACCACTTCTCCCGAGTCAATTTGGAAAGAAATCCCATCCACTGCCCGAACGGTCCGATACTTCCGGCGGAACAAACTAACAAGAGAACTAACTAGCCCCCCACTTCTTTCGTGAACCACATAATGCTTAACCAAACTGTCCACAACAATAACCGAATCCATAGCGTCTCTTTCGCCTTAGACAATAGTAGCAGGGTCACCAGCGGCTTTCACGAAACATTTAGGGCGGGCAACCCATGAAGGCGCCAAAGCATTACTCAATGGTTGCCTAACTTATCCAGAAAACGCGAAGAGCGAGCCGTGCGGACAGGATTGCGGTAGAACATTCAATAAAAGTGGCTTTTTTTCTCAGACTGCCGGCTATCCGTTCAGCAGCATCGGAGTCTTTTTGGTCGAGCATCCAGCAGAGCGCCTATTTGCCACGGACAGGTTCGGATGGGTTAGATTCGGTAGGGACCTTCCTCTTCTTCCTGGGATTCAAAGACGCGTTTGACGAGCGAGATGAGTTCTAAGGGGTTAAAGGGCTTGGTCAGGTAGAGGTCGGCGCCGTAGGTGTAACCCGCCAGGACATCCCGATCCTGTGCCCGTGCCGTGAGCATAATGACGGGAATGTCCTTGGTTTGTGGGTCGTCCTTCAGTTGCTGGAGGGCCTGAAACCCGTCTAAGCGGGGCATCATCACGTCAAGGACGATCAGATCGGGTTTGTCAGAACGGGCTTTCTCTAAGCATTCCACCCCGTCATAGGCGGTCAGCACCTGGTATCCGTGCCTCTCCAAATTCACCTGGACCAACCGAACGATGTGCCTTTCGTCGTCCACGACCAAAATTCTCTTCTTGGCGCCGACTACCCCTTGCTGATGAGTCATCTCCTATTCACCCCTTAGCGGATTTGCCCCTTAACCTGTCCTGACAGGATATGATTATGAGAACCAAAATCAGTCAGTGTCAAGGATGGTCGAAGCCGGCTAAAATCGCAGACGATTTCATACCGAGGAGTGACGCCCTTGCCCGTTGTTGCGGTCATTGGTGCTCAGTGGGGCGACGAGGGAAAAGGTTCGGTCGTTGATTTTTTGGCTCAAGAGGCAGATGTTGTAGTCCGTTTCCAAGGAGGAGCCAACGCCGGGCATACGGTCGTTTATCGGGGGCAACCCTTGGCGCTTCACTTGCTCCCTTGCGGGATCATCCACGAAAGACCCCTCTCGGTTCTCGCCAACGGGGTGGTCGTGGATGTCAGTGCCCTCCTTGAGGAGATTGCGTGGGTGACCCAGAGGGGCGTTTCCGTCACCCCAGCGCGGCTTAAGATCAGTGATCGGGCTCACATCACTTTGCCCTATCACCGGCTGCTGGACGGTTTTCGTGAGATGCCGCCGTCCCGATCCCGATTGGGAACGACCCAGAAAGGGGTGGGACCGACTTATGTGGACAAGATTGACCGGACGGGCATTCGCTTTGCCGATTTTACGGACTTGGAGCGTCTCAAGAGCAAGATTGCCTTCAATTGGGAACAGAAGGTTTCGTTCGGGGATGGTTTTCTTCTTCAATCGGGTCTGACGGCAGACAGTCTTTTTGAGGAACTGGTGTCCAACTATGAAAAGTTAAAGGATTTCGCCGAGATCATGGATACCGTTCCGTGGCTCAACAGGTTGGCGATGGAGGGCAAGCGGATCCTGCTGGAAGGGGCGCAGGGGACTGGTTTGGATGCTGACCACGGGACCTATCCGTTTGTTACCTCCTCCAATACGACGGCGGGAGGGGCGTGCACCGGAACGGGGTTGCCGCCTTCTCGGATCACCAAGGTCCTGGGTGTGGCGAAAGCCTACACGACCCGAGTGGGGGAAGGTCCGTTTCCGACGGAGATGCCTTGGGAACAACAAGCGGACCTAAGAGAAAGAGGCAGGGAATATGGGGCGACCACCGGTAGACCCCGCCGGTGCGGCTGGTTTGATGCCGTCCTGGTCCGCCACGCTTGCCTGATTAACGGTTTTTCGGGTTTGGTGCTGACCAAATTGGACATTTTGACGGGACTTCCAACCGTGCGCTTGGCGACGGCTTATCGGTGGCAGGGGCGCTTTTTAGAGTTTCTGCCGGCGGATTCAGACGTCCTTGCCCAATGCGAGCCTGTCTACGAGGAAATGGACGGCTGGTTGGAACCCATCGGGAACATTAGACGCTGGCAAGACCTGCCGTCCAATGCGCAACGGTTGGTGGACCGAATCGTTGAATTGACTGGGGTGCCGATCGCTTTTGTTTCAGTCGGACCGGAAAGGGACGCCATCCTTTTCCCTGATGGGGGGGGCGCCATCTGGTAAAGAGTTTTTATTGCGACGTTAAAGTCATCCTTGGTGGACCTCTATGAGCCATTGGGATAAGAGTTACTCAAAGGAAGAAGAAAAAGGACCCGTTCGCGTGCGGATTGCTCCGTCCCCGACAGGTCCTCTCCACGTCGGGCACGCCCGAACGGCTCTCTTTAATTGGCTGTATGCCCGAAAAAACAAAGGTCAGTTTCTGTTGCGGATAGAAGACACGGACAGAGAGAGAAGCCGACCGGAGTTTGAGCGGGAGATTTTGGACGGCTTGAGGTGGCTGGGACTGGACTGGGATGAAGAGCCGGTTCGCCAGTCCACCCGTCTTTCTCTTTATCGGTCCGTAGCCGAGCGCCTCGTTCAGATGGGAAGGGCTTATGCCTGCTTCTGCAGCCCTGAAGAACTGGAAGAGAGACGCAAGGCAATGATGGCTCGTGGGTTGCCCCCTAAGTATGATCGGCGATGCCGTTCTCTCTCCGATGAAGAGAGACAAAGGAGAATGAGGGAGCAATCCTTTGTCCTTCGGTTTGCGATGCCGTTGGATGGCGAGACGGTTTTTCAAGATGTAATCCGAGGACCCATTTCCTTTGCTCATTCCGAACTGGACGACTTTGTTCTTCTCAAAAGCGATGGGTTTCCTGCCTACAATTTCGCCTGTGTCGTGGACGATCACGAGATGGGGATTACCCATGTTATCCGGGGAGAAGACCACATCTCCAACACACCGAGGCAAATTCAGATTTACCAAGCCCTTGGTTGGCAACCGCCCCGATTCGCCCACCTGCCTCTTATCTTGGGGAAGGACCGCAGCAAACTTAGCAGTCGCCATGGGGCAACTTCCTTGAAGGCTTATCAGGAGATGGGGATTTTGCCGGAAGCGATGGTCAACTTTTTGGCGCTCCTTGGCTGGTATCCCCGAGACGGGCGAGAGATTCTGTCTTTGGACGAGATGGTGGAGCAGTTTGAACTTTCTGATGTCAAGCCTTCGGGTGCCATTTTTGATTTGGAGAAACTTTTGTGGATGAGCGGTCATTATGTGCGCACCCTGGCAGCGGAGGACTTAGCCATCAGGATCCTGCCCTATTTGGTTGAACGGGGCTGGGTAGAGCCGAACCCATCGTCCGAGCAATGGAACTATCTCCTCCAGGTCACCCCCCTCATTCAGGAGAGGATGCGGACCTTGTCCGAAGCGACGAGCCTGGCAGATTTCTTTTACGAGGACCCTGAAGACTATGACGAGCCGGTCGTGAGCAAATGGCTCACAAGGTCCGACGCTCCCCAAATGTTGGAAGAATTGTCTAATCGGTTAGAAAGTCTGGAGGACTTTACGGTAGAAGGGATTGAGGAGACGGTCCGCCGAATGGCGGCAGAGAGAGGGCAACGGGCAGCGGTCCTAATCCACACCACCAGGGCTGCGCTGACCGGTAGGGGAGAAGGACCGAGCCTTTTTCACTTAATGGCGGTTTTGGGTAGGGAACGATGCGTCCGCAGGCTTCGGACTGCGGTCCGACGATTGACAGAGGGGAGCCTAAAGGTTGCCCGTTAGGTCTGGGAAGGAGGGGTTGACGGATGTATCGGTTGGTGGCTGTTGTTTTGGGTTTGGTTCTGGTGGGTCCTGTGGCGGCTCAGGAGGAACCTCCCTTGAGAGGTTGGACATTTCGGATTGGTCCCTGGTATCCTGTCTCGCGAGATGTCCGACAGAGAACCGATGACCTTTGGGTTTACTTTGGAGTGGAGCGCCAGTATTCCCCCATAACGACCATCAGCCTGGACTACACGGAGGGTTCGGGCGTGGACCGGGTGCGCCAGTTCTGCCTGTTTGCCAACTCCCGACAAGCCTATACACCCCGATTGGACTTAATCGGCGGGTTAGGCATTATCTACTCGCAGGTTCGCATCGGGGGCGTTTCAGACACACGGGCTCGGCTGGGAGCGACGGCGGGTGTGAGTTGGAAGTTGGCTCCGCGCTCTGAGATTCAACTGCGCTACCAGGTGGGTGGCTTCAAAGAAGTCAACGGCTTTGCGCTCACGGTCAACCTTCACTTTTAATTAGGTCAGATTGCGAAGGGAAAGGATGACCGGGCACCTCGTCAATCGTTAGCCGAACGATTAGAAGGCTTAATGGGTGGGGCGAAGGATTTAATCGTTAAGGAGCGCCTCAACGCTGGTGATCCAGTCAAAATCGGGATGGTTGGTGACGTAGAGGCTGCGTCCTTCGCCTGCTAAGCACCAGAGATAGTAAACCTGACAGCCTGGTGCCGCCACGACAGGATGGTAACCACGAGGAATTAAGACAGTGTCCCCATCCCTCACCAAGAGGGCTTCTTCTTTGTCGTCGTCCATAAGGATTTGAACGGCAAAGCCCTTTGGGGGATGGATGCGGAAATGGTAAATCTCCTCCAACTCCGCCTCAAAAGGCGGACGGTTCTCTTGATGGCGGTGGGGAGGGAAAGAGGACCAGTTTCCGGGGGGATTTCGGGTCTCGCCGACAAGGAGACGGGCAGCGGGAAAAGAGGGTCCTATGATATCGTCAATTTCCCGATACCAGTTGCGCCGCCCTGCCGAGCGGCGAGCCACCTGATCGGGGCTGATGAGTTGGGGCTGACCCACTTTTTGAGCGGGAGCGCTGAAAAAGGCTAACTCCGCCGCCGTGTGGGCTCGGATGCGGAACCGAGTGGTGTGCGGAAAAAAGAAAGCCGTTGCCTTACCCGAAAAAACATCTCGCCTGTTGCCGACTTTAGACCAGAGAAGACCGTCGGCTTCCACAGTGACCTGACCGAAGAGAAGGGTCGCTGCCGTTTCCCCGTCCGCAACGCCTTCCAGGTCCTCGTCAGGTTGCAGGATCAGAAGGTGGAAAGTCAGCCACTGAAGAATCCCGTCAGCGGGTGAGGCGATCGGCAACCATCCAGAACCCGTTGGCTTATGAATCCACCTTGTCCCAGTCGCCACCTTCCGCCCCCCTTTGATGAACTTTGCGCAATGTGGGAAATCAAAGAATGTGAATCGCCTGTCCAAAGATATAAAAGCCTAAGCCAACCGATAACAAACCTGTCAAAACGGCAAAAGCGTGTTCTAAGACTTTTGCCTGACGAGCTGCCAAAGTTAAGGGAAGGGCAATCAAAAGAGCGGTAACCCCCATCCCCATCAGAGACCCAACGCCGAAAAGAATGAGGAAGTAAAAAGCACTGCCCAGAGTCTGGAAGGTCGTGAGGATCAGGACCGCAACGGCACCGCTCCCAGCAAGACCGTGGACCATCCCGACGAGAAACGGTCTCCAGCCCGTCGCCCAGTGACAGTGGATATGGGGACGGGACCAGTGCTGTGCACCCCCTTCGCTGGCTTCTTCGTAGGTGATCCGTTCCTCCGGTCGGTGGAGGTGAAGGTGCTCGTGCTCTTGGTCACCGTGGCGATGCGGATGAAAATGAAGGATCGTTCCTCTCCATTTAATGAGGGTAGACAATCCCAGCGCTACTAAAACGATCCCCACCAGTCCCTCAAAGCCTGCCTCCACCAGAGGGGGAAGTTTTATTTTCAGCAACAGCAACGGGAAGCCGACTAAAAAGATCGTGAGCGTATGCCCCAAACCCCAATAAAGCCCCACCGAGCAAGCGACCAAGGGGTGGCGGGACTGGCTGAGCATCACGGCAACCGCCACCAAGTGGTCAGGGTCCAAAGCGTGGCGAGCGCCCACTAAAAACCCGATCAGCCATCCGGTCTCCGTTTTCTTTCTCTCCCCTCTCGGTAATCAAAGGATGACTCAGTTCGTTATGTATTTCTATGGATAGGCTAACCAACGATGGCGAAAGGATATGACCATCGGAACCGTGCCGTATCTGAATGCCGTTCCCTTAGTCTGGGGTTTGCCGGTCGTGGGGTATGACGGCGAGGTTTGTTACGGAAGCCCCGCCGAGTTAGCGTCTTGGCTTCAAAAAGGCGAAATCGATGGCGGATTGATCCCGATTGCAGAGTATTTCCAAGGGGTTGGGGACGCTGTCGTGGACGGCATCGCTCTTGCCAGCGATGGTGCCGTTGGCAGTGTCCTTCTCGTCTCCAAAATCCCCACCTTTCACATTCAGAGTGTCTCCGTTGACCGGGGCTCTAGAACCTCCGTTCTGTTGTTAAGGATCCTGCTCGCCGAAAGATATGGCGTTTATCCCGTTCTTCTGGCGACAGAGCCCGACGTAGAAGTGATGCTGCGGAAAACCGATGCGGCTCTTCTGATCGGGGATGCTGCTCTTGCTCTTCAGAAGGATCCGGCTTGGATCATTACGGATTTGGGCGCTGAATGGAAAGAGATGACGGGTCTCCCTTTCGTTTTCGCCGCTTGGGCGTTGAGGGAGGGCAGTGATCAGAAAAGGCTGGCTCGTCTGCTAACGGACGCCAAACAAGAAGGCATTAAAAACCTTCCCACCATTATCGCCGAAGAAGCAGAGCGGCGGCGACTGGACCGGTCCCTCGTTGCGGATTACCTAACGAGCCGGATTCAATATGACCTAACGGACCGGCACCTTCAGAGCATTTACCTTTTCGCAGAAAAATGCCGGCGACAGGGTCTCATCAAATCGGTCCGATCCATTCGTTTGATTAGTTAAGGAGAGGGTGGTTTGGATCAATGACATACTTATCCGAAATGAAAAGGACGGATGAGATGAGGCAAGCGTTGCCGTTGCTGGAGAACAGGCAGAAGGAAGGCAACGGTCAAGATGCTGAGCCCCTTCGGTGCCTGAGAAAAGCGCTGGACGGTGAACGGCTGACTTTTGACGACATCGTTACCTTGCTCAATTGGAACCGGATCATCCCCCTTGGGCTGGTGGCGCAACAGATCCGCTGGCGCATCCACCCTGAGCCGATCGTCACTTATGTTGTGAGTCGCAACATCAATTACACCAATGTCTGCGTGGACTACTGCTCCTTTTGCGCCTTTTACCGTCCGCCAGGGAATCGGGAAGGTTACCTTCTGACGACCGAGGAAATTCTTCAAAAAGTCGGCGAGGCGGTGGAATTGGGTGCTACCCAGATCCTGATGCAAGGAGGGTTGAATCCCGAACTCCCTTTGCAATGGTATTGCCAGACCTTCGCTGCCATCAAGGAAAAATATCCCAACATTTGGCTTCATTGCTTATCTCCGGCAGAGATTCTCTTTATCGCTGAGCGGGATGGGTTGATGGTTCGGGAGGTTTTGCAGGCTCTGAAAGAGGCGGGGCTGGGTTCCATTCCCGGTGGTGGTGCTGAAATCTTAAGCGACCGGGTCCGGCAAAAAATTAGTCGGCTTAAGTGCACGACCGATCAGTGGCTGTCGGTGATGAGAGAGGCGCATCTGTTGGGGCTTCGTTCCAGTGCGACAATGATGTTCGGGCACGTAGAAGAGCCGGAAGACATCGCAGAACATTTGGTCCGCATCCGCCAGTTACAGGACGAGACCGGTGGCTTTACCGCCTTCATCCATTGGGCGTTCCAACCGGGCAAAACCCCCTTGGGCAAAAGAGTGAAAGGTCATCAGGCAGGGGGACATCCCTACCTAAAACTCACTGCCGTTGCCCGGTTGGCTTTGGACAATTTCCCCAACATTCAGGCATCGTGGGTCACGCAAGGGCTCAAAGTTGCCCAGACCTCTCTGTTCTTCGGTGCCAATGACTTTGGCGATACCGTGATAGAGGAGAATGTGGTGCGCCCGGCAGGGGCTACAGAATGGGCAACCATTGACGAAATGCTGGCGGCGATCCGGGAAGCTGGATTCATACCTAAGAAGAGAGACACTCTTTATCGCCTTCTTGAATAAGCCGTTGGGAATGTTTTCTTGGAATCTTTACATTCTCTGCTGACACGGTCAAAATAAAAAAGGGTCCCTAAAGCCCCCAACGAGCGACCAGCGTCGTTTCGGCAGGCAAGGTCTATCCATACGAGGGCACATATGACGGAGCAGAGGACTAAAGCAGGTTTGGAGTGCAGACCGGATGCTTTTAATGCCCCTCCCCATCACCTTTTGAGCATACGGGATTTGGCGGCAGAGCAGATACAAACCGTCTTAAGCCTATCCGCTCAGTTCAAAGTCACTTTAGAGGGAGGCGGGCGCACCAACCTTATTGAGGAGTTTCAGCAAAGGCTCAAGGGGCAGTCAGTGGTTCTGCTCTTCTTTGAGCCCAGCACCCGAACGCGCACATCCTTTGAAATGGCAGCCAGAAAACTGGGGATGGGCGTGACCAGCCTGTCCATCGCCGTTACCAGTGTTGCCAAAGGCGAGAGTCTCAAAGATACGGTTCTGACCTTGATGGCTTTGGGTTTCAATGCCTTTATCATCAGGCATCCGCATTCTGGAGCCCCTCACTTTGTCGCCAGGGTTTTGGAGGAAGAAGCAAGAAAGAGACAGACGACACTGCCCAAGGTGCTCAATGCCGGCGACGGAATGCACGAGCATCCGACTCAGGCGCTGTTGGACCTTTTGACTCTTCAAGAAGTCTTCGGGCGCATCCAGGGCTTGAAGGTTGCCTTTGTCGGGGACATTCTCCACAGTCGGGTTGCCCGATCGGGAATGTGGGCGTTAAGCAAACTGGGCGCCCAGGTTCGCCTGTGCGGTCCGCCGACGATGGTCCCGCGGCTTTTTGAACGGGTTGGTGTTTCCGTTTTTGAGCGGATGGAAGAAGCGGTCCGGGGCGCCGATGTGGTCTACCTCCTGCGGCTCCAACTGGAGCGCCAGCAAGTGGGACTATTTCCCTCCATCGCCGAATACCATCGTCTATACGGTCTTTCTCTTAATCGCCTGAAGGACCTTTGCCCCGATGCCTTGGTGATGCATCCGGGTCCGATGAACCGGGGAGTGGAGATCAGTGGGGATCTGGCAGATAGCGACAAGGCGCGCATCTTGGACCAGGTGACCAACGGTGTTGCCGTGCGAATGGCTGTCCTTTCTCTCCTTTTGACCGATTCTGTTGAATGGTGGGAAGGTTGACCGACTCAGACGATAAGTGGTTGCTAAAGAACGGAGTCGTCATTGACCCAGCCAGCGGTTTCTTTGACCGAGCCGATGTCCTCTTTTCAATCGGTAAGCCTCCTAAGGGTGCAGGTACCATCCTGGCGGTCGGCACCGACTTACCGACCACGGATGCCATCGTTTTGGACTGCACCGATTTGTATATCACTCCCGGGTTTATTGACCTGCATACTCATCTCAGGGAACCGGGGGAGACCCATAAGGAAACCATTGAGACCGGATGTCAGGCAGCGGTTGCGGGAGGATTCACGACCATTTGCTGTATGCCCAATACCCGACCGCCCCTTGACAGTCCCGAATCCGTCGCTTTCGTTCGGCAACGCGCCGAGACAATTGGTCTGTGCGAGGTTCTTCCCATCGGTGCCGTCAGCCTTTCGTTGGAGCATCAACGGCTGACGGAAATGGTAGCTCTGAAAGAAGCCGGTGCCATTGCGTTCTCTGATGACGGCTATCCAATCCAAGATGCCTCGTTTCTGCGAAAGGTCCTGGAATATTCCCGTGCTTGCGACGGTCTGGTGATCCTCCATCCCGAAGACAAGTCCCTGACGGCAGGTGGGCAGGCTCATGAGGGGCTTATCGCCTTGATAATGGGTCTGCGAGGAATGCCCAGGGAAGCAGAATATCTGCCCGTTCACCGAGCCATTACACTCGCCGAAGTTGCCGGAGCGAGAATCCACATCGCTCATATATCCGTCAAGGAAACAGTCGCTGCTTTGCGCCAGGGAAAGGAGATGGGCGTTGCTGTTTCCGGAGAGGTGACTCCCCATCACCTGGCTCTGACCGACGAAAATCTCGTCGGCTACCGGACCGAGTTTAAGATGAACCCCCCTCTGAGAGAACAAACGGATCGGGACGCTGTTATAGAAGGTCTAAGGGACGGAACGATAGACTGCATCGCCACCGATCACGCTCCCCACTCGGTAGAGGAGAAGGAAACGACCTTTGACGAGGCGCCCTTTGGGGTCATTGGGCTGGAAACAGCCCTGCCCATCGTCTGGACGGAGTTGGTGCACAAGAGGAACTTTCCCGTTTTAAGGCTCGTGGACGCACTAACCTGGTCTCCCGCAAAGGTCCTCAGGATCAAAAGGGGACGATTGGAACCTGGCTGGTTAGCCAACATCACCATCTTTGACCCTTCCAAACGGTGGCAGATAAGAAAGGAGCAGTTCAAGAGCCGGTCCCGAAACACACCCTTTGATGGGTGGGAGGTGCAGGGTGCTGTTCTGTTGACCTTCTATCAAGGACGCCTGGTCTATCACTCTCCGGAGGTGTCTTGCCATCTGGATCGCGTTCCTTTCCTGAAGGGAGAGTTGGTTAATGGATAAGGGGCTTTCCTCTTGCTGTCGAGGATTGTTGGTGTTAGAGGATGGGTCTGTTTTTGAGGGTTTGGGGTTCGGATATATCAGCGATGTCGTTGGAGAAGTGGTCTTCAACACAGGAATGACAGGTTATGAGGAAGTATTAACGGACCCTTCCTACGCTGGGCAGATCGTGGTAATGACCTATCCCCTAATCGGAAACTATGGGGTGACTGACGAAGACTTTGAATCGTCCCGCATTCAAGTGTCTGGTTTCGTCGTCGGTGAATGGTGTCTTCAGCCCAGCAATTTTCGCTCTAAAAAGACTTTGGATGATTACTTGAGAGAGAACAAGGTCCCTGGACTGTATGAAGTAGATACGAGGGCGGTGGTCCGAAAACTAAGGGTTCAGGGCGTGATGATGGGAGCCATCGGGTTTGGCAAACCAGTGGACGAACTGCGGCAACGACTCCAGCAAGCGACCCGTTACGATGCTGTGGATTATGTGCAAACGGTCAGCACCTCTCAAGCCTATCTTTGGGATGGGTCCTTGAGGATTGTGGAGAAAGTCCCGCCCAAAAAGGATCAGGTTCGGGTTGTCGTTGCCGATTTGGGGACCAAGTTCAACATCTTGCGGTCCCTGCATCGTCGGGGCTGTCAAGTCATCGTGGTCCCTTGTCACTGGCAAGCGGAGCAGATCTGGGCGTTAGAGCCGGACGCACTCTTACTTTCTAACGGACCGGGGGATCCTGCGCTGCTCCGATATGTTATCCGGATGACGAGAAATTTGCTGGGAAAGTTGCCGATCTTCGGCATCTGCTTAGGACATCAAATTCTGGGCTGGGCGTTGGGGGGGAGGACTTACAAATTAAAGTTCGGTCACCGAGGGAGCAACCATCCGGTCAAAGACCTGCGAACGGGTCGGGTTTATATCACCACTCAAAACCACGGTTACTCGGTGGACGAGCAATCTCTCATCGGATCCGGAGCAGAAGTGACCCACATCAACTTAAACGATGGAACGGTGGAAGGTCTCGCCCACCAAGAACTGAAAGTCCTGTCGGTGCAATATCATCCGGAAGCCTCTCCGGGTCCCTTGGACAATGGGTATATCTTTGATGAGTTTCTGTCTTTAGTGACAGGGAGAAAACAATCGGAGGACGAGGGGGAAGAATGGGCAAGGACCATAACATCAGAAAAGTGATGGTGATCGGCTCAGGTCCGATCGTCATTGGACAGGCAGCCGAGTTTGACTACTCGGGGTCGCAAGCGTGCCGGGCGTTGCGGGAGGAAGGATTGGAGGTCGTTTTGGTGAACTCCAATCCGGCAACGATTATGACCGACCCCAATATGGCGGACCGAATTTACATTGAGCCTTTAACGGTGGAGTTTTTGGAAAAAATCATTGAAGAAGAGAGACCGGACGGGCTTCTGCCGACCTTGGGGGGTCAGACGGGTCTTAACTTAGCCACCCAGTTAGCAATGACGGGTGTTTTGGACCGGTTTGGTGTTCGCCTGTTGGGCACCTCGCTGCAGGCAATCCGGCAGGCGGAAGATCGGGAAGCCTTTCGTCGCCTGATGGAGGAGATCGGAGAACCGATCCCGAGAAGCCGAGCCGTTCAGTCCATCGGTGATGCCCTTGCCTTTGCCGAAGAGGTGGGCTTTCCGGTCATCGTTCGTCCTGCCTACACGCTAGGCGGAACAGGGGGCGGGCTCGCCTTCAACGCAGAGGACTTAGCCGCCATCGCCAAGAGAGGTCTTGCCCTCAGCCTGATCAAGCAGATACTGGTGGAAGAGTGTGTGTTGGGATGGAAAGAACTTGAGTATGAGGTAATGAGGGACAAAGACGACAACTGTATCATTGTGTGTGCAATGGAGAACTTGGACCCGATGGGCGTCCACACTGGGGAGAGTATCGTGGTCGCTCCCACGCAAACACTAAC
>JANXBO010000057.1 GCA_025057575.1 Candidatus Caldisaccharidevorator malaysiensis | reverse complement strand
AGGTGACACGAGGATGGTTCTTCCACATTAATGCCCCGGCAAATGAAGACCGGGTCGCTCCAGACGGGTGTGTCGGTCCCTTCAGCGGTGGTCGTGCGAAATCCTTCCTTGTCAACCGTTGCCAGTCGCCCGTCTTCCAGGAGGGCGAAAGGTCCCTTTTTGTCCAAAGGAAGCGGCTCCGCCAGAGGATGGATCCAGAGCCCTTGCGACTGACCTTTTCCGTTCCCTTTCTCTATCGCCTTTGACTCTGCCAGACTCGTTAGACCTCCTTGTCCGTTGCTACTGGGCTTTTGCCCATACTAAAAATGCAGCTGAACCGATATCGGTTTCGGGCGATCCAGCGATAGACCCAGTGCCCGATCAGACGGATGGCCGAACGGTGAGCGATTAAGGTGAATGGGTAGGTCAGAGGAAAGAGTCGGCAAAGGAGGACGATACCGTCAAATCCCCGATAATCCTGTCCCGAGGGCGCCTGCACGATCATCTGATCACAGCCTTCATCGTTGCAGCGCCGATCCATCGGTTGGGTGCGCACTAACCCCTTTCTATCCAAGGCACGAAGGATGCCGACCATCCGGCAGCAAAAAGGGCAGTCCGCATCATAGCGGACAGTGACGAGAGGAGCGCCGGTTTCCCTTCTCATCCTCCTGATCCGTCCTTGCCCGAGGGGGTGAGGAGCCGATCTAAGTCGGAAAGGGAATGGATGGTGGCGACCTGCTTGGTCGCAAAAATCTGGTTGAGAAGGTCAACGGCTTTGCCGTTCACGAAATCTCTCTCTGCCATCCTCTCGGGGTTAACGGTGATCACCAAACCCTTGGCACTTTCCAAAATGGCTTGCAGATTAGCGATATTGCCCCAGCCGAAAGGAACCTCTGTCAACAGGACAACATCGGCTTTTTGGATCCAGTCCTTTGTCTGAACGACCGCCCGCTCGGAGAGGGGAGTGAACGGTTCCTCTTCCACGACGGGCACACCCAGCAGGACAGCCGTCTCGTAATCGGTGTCGCCTCTGTTAAGGGCGCCTGCGGTAACTGAGCAGCCGGCAGAGACCAGAGCCGACAAAAACTCCACACCCGTTCCCCCGCCACAGACGATGTGCACCCTGATGCCGGCGCTGGCAACGATCCGTCGGTCGGTCAATAGGATCACCGGACGCCCTGTGACGGGATGGCGGGAGACGGTCACGGGCACTTCGTAAACCTGTTGGAGGACCTGGGGATTCATCACATAGTTCACATCTCCGCAGGCGACGATCTGACCGGCTTTCATCAGCAAGAATTGTCGCCCCAAATGGGCACCCAGGTTGAGGTCATGGACGACGCTGATAACGGTTAGGTGCTGCTCTTGGTTCAGTCTCTGAATCAGTTCCAAAACTTCTGCCTGGTAGCGCAGGTCCAGGTTCGCTGTGGGCTCGTCCAGAAGGAGGGTTTTGGGTTCCTGAGCCAGCGCCTTCGCCATCAGCACCCGCCTCTGTTCCCCTCCGGAAAGTTGAGGGAAGGGTCGGTCCCGTAGGGACAAGACATCCGTCACCGTCATTGCCCATTCCACCGCTTCTCGGTCCCTCTTGGTCAAGGGGGCTAAAGGAGTCAGATGAGGCGTCCGCCCCATCATAACGACTTCTTCTACGGTAAAGGAGAAAGGAAAAGGAGTGCCCTGAGGGACGACGCTGATGCGTTTCATCAGGTCACTGACGGACCAGTCAGTGACCGATTTACCGTCCACGATGACAGAACCGCTCTGAGGCTTTAGGACTTTGGCAATGGTCCGAAGGAGGGTCGTTTTGCCGGCACCATTGGGTCCTAAGATAACCCAAAGGTCGCCCTCCCTGACTTCCAGGCTCACGCCCTTTAAGGCGGGATGGGCGTCGTAGCGAACCTCAAGACCGAGGATAGATAAGGTGACTTGGGCATCCGGTGACGGCGGCAGCGATCCCCCGTCCATTGCGATCGACTGCCTGCAGCCTGTTGTTAAATGTCCAATTCGTCGGCAACCTCTTTGGCGTGCCGCTCTATGAAGCGCCTCCTGGGCTCCACTTGTTCGCCCATCAAGATGGTGAACAGTTCATCCGCCTTGGCGGCGTCCTGAAGGGTGACCTGAAGAAGGACACGGGTCTGGGGATTCATCGTTAACTCTAATTGGTCGGGGTTCATCTCTCCCAGACCCTTAAACCGCTGGACGCTGACCGTGCGCCCCAGTTTCTTGATGAGGTCATCCCTCTCGGCGTCATCGTAAGCGTAATGGATCTCCCGACCCTTGCGAATGGCATAGAGAGGAGGCTTGGCGATGTAAACGTGCCCGCCTTCCACGAAAGGTCTCAGGTATCGAAAGAGGAAAGTCAAAATCAAAGTTCGGATATGACTGCCGTCTACATCGGCATCGGTCATAATGACGAGGCGATCGTAGCGCCTTTTTGCCATATCAAAGGCAGTGTCGCCAGCCCGACCCCGCCCCTGACCGTCAGGGACCCAGATTCCCGTTCCCAAGGCGGTGACGAGGGACCGAATTTCCTCATTGCTGAGGACCTTGTCCAGGCGATGCTTCTCCACATTCAGCACTTTTCCGCGCAGAGGTAGGATCGCCTGGGTTCTCCGGTCCCTGCCCTGCTTGGCGGTTCCTCCGGCGCTCTCGCCTTCCACCAAAAACAATTCACAAAGGGACGGATCTTTCTCCGTGCAGTCCGCCAATTTGCCGGGCAATCGGCTATCGTCCAAAGCGGTCTTTCTGCGGACCAGTTCGGCTGCCCTTTTGGCGGCTTCCCGAGCGCGGGCTGATTGGATGGCTTTTTGGGCAATTCGGCGCCCGACGGTGCTGTTCTTATCCAAATAATTCGTCAGTTCCTCGTGGACGATGCTGAAGACAATGCCTTCCACTTCGCTGTTGCCTAACTTGTGTTTGGTCTGACCTTCAAACTGAGGATGGATCAACTTAACCGATATGACAGCCGTCAGACCTTCGCGCACATCGTCACCGGTCAGGTTGTCGTCCTTTTCTTTGAGAAGACCCGTCTTCCTGGCGAAGGCATTGATGACTCGGGTCAACGCATTTTTAAAACCACTCTCGTGGGTTCCACCGTCCACCGTTCGGACATTGTTGGCGAAACTCAAAATTTGCTCGCTGTAGCCTTCGTGATACTGCAGGGCGACTTCTACATCAATTTCGTCGGCTACCTTTCCATCCTGTTCGACTCTCCGGACTTTGTGGAGGTGAATCGGTCGGTGGAGGGTTTGGCGGTTGCGATTGAGATGACTGACATAGGAAGCGAGGCCACCCTTCTCATAAAACTCGTGTTCCTCGTTGGTGTTTTCGTTTTTCAGGACAAACCGCAGTTGGGGGTTGAGAAAAGCTAACTCATGGAGCCGATCGCGAATTCGCTGGACGTCCCACTGAATGGTCTCAAAAATTTCGGAATCCGGCAGAAAAGTGACGATGGTCCCAGTTCGGCTGGCTTTACCGATGACCTTCAGGGGGGTCACCGGCTTTCCCCTCTCAAAGCGCTGATGGTAGACCTTCCCATCCCTTTTGACCCGGACTTCTAGCCATTGGGAAAGGGCATTGACGACACTGACCCCAACGCCGTGGAGACCACCGGAGACTTTGTAGGCGCCGGTGCTGAACTTCCCTCCGGCGTGGAGCATGGTCAACACGACTTCCAAAGCGGATTTGCCTTCCTGAGGATGTTCATCTACGGGGATCCCTCTCCCGTCGTCGCTGACGGTAACCGATCCGTCCTTGTGCAGGATGATCTCAATCTTGTGGCAGTATCCCGCCAGCGCCTCGTCAACCGAGTTATCTATGACCTCCTCCAAAAGATGATGAAGCCCTCGGCTGCCGGTGTCGCCGATATACATTGCCGGTCTTTTTCGCACGCCTTCCAGACCTTTGAGGACCTGGATATGTTCCGCCTGATAGTCGGAAGAGGGGCTTTTCTCTGTTTGTTCTTCGTGAACTTCCTCAAGGGTTCCTTGGGTCACCCTTCTGCCTCCTTATGTCGGCTGGTCGGTCGTCTTCTCTTTCGTCTCCTTACCGTTCTTAGGGGTCCCTTTGCGCGCCCGTCGTCGGGTCGGCTTCTTGGGTGCCGCTTCTGCTGAAACCGGCTCGGAGACGGCAACTGCGGCTTCCTCCGGCTCGGCAATGTGCGGGAGGGGTTCCTGACCGGGCGGTAACACCTCCACACTGCCAGGACGGATAAAGCCCGTTCCGGCAGGGATCAAGTGCCCGATAATCACATTCTCCTTCAGCCCGACCAGATAGTCGGCTTTTCCTCTGATGGCAGCGTCGGTCAGCGCTTGGGTCGTCCGTTGGAAGGAAGCAGCGGAGAGCCAACTGTCGGTGCTCTCGGCGGCTTTCATGATCCCCATCAAAACCCAGTCCGCCGTCGCCTCTTTAAGCCCTTGCTGGCGCACCCGAGCGTTTTCCAGTTCAAAGACCGCCCGATCCACGACCTGACCGGGGAGAAAGTCAGTGTCTCCCGGATCGGTGATCCGTCTCTTCCTCAGCATCTGCCGGATAATGATTTCCACGTGCTTGTCGTGGATGTCCAGACCGTGGCTCCGGTAAACGCTCTGGATTTCCCTCAGCAAATAGTCTTGAACGGCGCGCACCCCTTTCAGGCTCAGCAAGGTGAACGGATTGATGGCTCCTTCCGTCAACGGATCGCCAGGCTCCACCTCCTGACCGACTTTCACCTTGAAGTCGGCATTGAAGGGCACTACATAGGCTTTTCGGATGATGACCGAAGGAACTTTGTGCTCCTTCAAGGTCTCTATCACAGCGTCGCTTAATTTTGTCTCTGCAACGGCTAAAAGCTGATCGCCCACGCGCACATCTTGAGCGAGCACTTCGTCCTGATGTTTGTTCCAGTCCTTTTCGGGAACTTCTGAATCAATGTAAACTCTCCAAATTCCCGACCGGTCAATCCGCACGACCTTACCCTTATATTCGGCGACGATGGCTTGTCCAAGGGGTTTGCGAGCGTCAAACAGTTCCTCCACCCTCAGAAGACCTCTTCTTCGGGGAACGTGCAGCCGCGTCCACCATTTCATTCGCTGCTCTTTCTGTTCCTCCTCGGTCCCTCGGGACGCCTTTTTGATCTCGTCCATCATATCCCGGAGGGTCATCTCTCCCCGAGAGTATCGGATGATCTCGCGAAGGGCTCTCTCTCTATGCCCCTTAAACTGGCGGATTTCCACTAAACCCTGTCCAATAACCAAGTGGAAAGTCCGAAGGGTAAACTGCGTTCCGGGCTCTCCGATGGATTGAGCGGCGATGATACCGACCGCTTCACCCAGTTCTACCAACTTTCCGCTGCTTAAGTCCATTCCATAACAGGTGGCGCAAATGCCGTGGGGCAGTTCACAAGTCAGGGGCGATCGGACGACCACCCGCCGGACTCCCGCCTCTTCAATGGCGCGGGCTTTTTCCCTGGTGATCATTTCGCCTTCCCGGACCAACACCCCGCGGGTTTTCGGGTCCCGAATGTTCGCAGCAGCGATCCGACCGAAGATGCGATCAGCCAACGGGACAATGACGTTCCCCGTCTCGTCGTAAACGGGGGTCATTTCAAAGCCCTGGGTCGTGCCACAGTCCCTCGCCTTGATCACGACATCCTGAGCCACATCCACCAACCGCCGGGTCAAATAGCCGGCGTCGGAAGTCCTCAGGGCGGTATCGGCAAGGGTTCTTCTGGCGGAAAAGGTGCAAACGAAGTATTCCAGTAGGCTCAAACCGTCTCTCAGGTTTCTTTTCACTGGCAAATCGCTGATGATGGTCCCCAAAGCCGTCGTCATCAGACCCCTCAAACCGGCTAACTGGACCATCTGCTCTTTGCGACCCCGAGCGCCACTGTCCGCCATCATATAAAGAGGATTGAACCGACCGATGTTGCTCATCACCTCGTCAGTGACCTGGGTAATGACCCCCATCCAAGTTCGGTAAATCCTCTCTTCCCGGTCAAAGTAGCCCATCAATCCTTGGGAGTAGGCCTCTTCTATTTGCTCAACGATTTTTTCCGCTTGCTCAATTAACTGAGCCTTTCGGGTCTCCACCTGCAGGTCGGCGACCGAGAGGGTAATCCCAGACTCGGTGCAGATGTGAAAGCCCAGGTCCTTGACATCATCCAGAAACTGAACCAAGCGGGCGTTGCCGCACTTTTCATAGATTTCCACGACCAAGTCCCTGAGCCTTCCTTTGGTGATCGTCTCGTTTTGGAAGGGAATCTGTGGGGGAAGTAACGAGTTGAAGAGGACCCGACCCGCTGTTGTCAAAATCCAGCGCCCCTCACCGTTGACGTGCCGGACCAGAATATCGTCCTGCCAGTGAAGAGCTTTTCTCTCTAAGAGTTGCAGGACCCGTTCCGCCGACGGGAAGACTTTGCCTTCCGGCGCCAAAAACCCGATTAGGTGGCGCCAGACGGGCTCTTGGCGACCGTCAACAAAGACGACCTCCTCAAGACCGATCCATTTGTGCCGCGCCCAAAGGAAAAGGGTTTTCAGATCGGGGAAATGACTTTTGCCGGCTTCTCTTTCTAACCCCTTTTCTTCCGGAAATTCCCTCAATTGCGTTAAGTAATAGCAGCCCAAGGCAATGTCATAACCGGGGGACATTAGCGGCTGACCGTTGGCGGGGCTGAAGATGTTATTGGTGGCCATCATCAAGAGGCGGGCCTCTGCTTGGGCGGTCACGGACAAGGGGATGTGCACTGCCATAGCGTCCCCGTCAAAGTCGGCGTTGAACGGCGGACAGACCAGAGGATGAATCTGAATCGCCTTTCCCTCCACTAAGACGGGAAGGAACGCCTGAATCCCTAAACGGTGAAGGGTCGGGGCTCGGTTGAGAAGAACAGGATGGTCCACGACCACATTTTCCAACGCCTCGTGAACCGCCGGATTATCCGCCTCTTCCAGAAGCCGGCGGGCATTGCGGATCGTGTGCACTCCGGTCAATTGGGAGTTGCGTTCCAGCCAGTGCATCAAGAAAGGTCGGAACAGTTCCCGTGCCATTACCCGAGGAAGACCACACTGACCCAGTTTTAACTGAGGTCCCACGACGATGACGGAGCGCCCCGAGTAGTCCACTCTCTTACCCAAAAGATTCCGGCGGAATCGCCCCTCCTTACCTCGGAGCATATCCGAAAGGGATTTGAGGGGTCTTCCGTTCGTTCCGACGACAGGTCGGGGTTTTCGGGAGTTATCTAAGAGGGCGTCCACTGCCTCCTGCAAGAGCCTCTTTTCGTGGTTAATGATACTGTCGGGTGCCCGGATCTCGCGCATCTTCTTGAGACGGTTGTTGCGGTTAATGACCCGCCGATACAGGTCGTTGAGGTCACTGGTGGCGAATCGACCGCCGTCCAGTTGGACCATCGGACGCAGGTCGGGGGGCAAAACGGGCAAGACCTCTAAGATCATCCAGGATGGCAGGTTTCGGGACTTTCGGAAGGCTTCGGCGATTTCCAACCTTCGGATCGCCCGTGCTCTCTTGGGACCAGTCGTCTCTTGGACCGTTCGGCGCAGTTCCCGCACCAACTGCTCCAGATCCAGGTCGTCTAAAAGTTCTCGGATGGCCTCCGCTCCCGTCCCCGCCCGGAACAGATGATCTAAGTTTCTGCCGAGTTTTCGGGATGCCCTTTCCAACAGATCCTTCAATTCGTGATATTCTTCTGGGCTCAATGGCTGCTTCGCTTCCAAGTCCGATAAGAGTTGAAGGGACTGTTCTAATCTCTTTTTCCGTTCTTCTGCCTCCTGTTCGGCTGCCTCTATGTCCTTTTGCAACGAGCGGATCAGTTCGTCGGCTTCTGCTGAGGGCAATTCCCCTTCCGCCGCCTTTTGGCGGTAGGACTCTTGCTCTTTTCTCAGGTTGGCGATGTAGCCTTTGATCTGACTGTCAATCTCTTCGCACTCTTCTTTCACTGCCTTTTTTAAGTTCTTGGATTCTTCGTTGATCTTTTGGCGGTCCACTTTGGTGACAATAAAACTAATCAGGTAGACGACCCGCTCAATCAACTTGGGGGACAGGTCTAAAAGAAGGGCGAGGGGCGAGGGGGTGCTCCGGACAAACCAGAAATGGGCGACGGGGGACGAGAGTTCAATGTGCCCCATCCGTCGCCTGCGGACCCGGTTGGTGGTGACCTCCACCCCACACCGCTCGCAGGTGATCCCGGCATACTTTCGCTTCTTATACCGACCGCAGGCGCATTCGTAGTCCTTGGTCGGACCGAAAATCCGTTCGTCAAAGAGACCGTCCTTTTCGGGGCGAAACGTTCGGTAATTGATCGTTTCCGGTCTTTTGACTTCTCCTTTAGACCAAGAGCGGATATCCTGGGGCGACGCCAGTCCGATCCGAACGGCATCAAAGGTTACGGATCGGCGCTCTCTCGTTTTTTCCAAGGGACTCACCTCCGGCTTTGCCCTTAACGCTCATAGAGAACGGCACGAAATGACCAAGTTCCTGTCATCGTCCCTCTCTGGGAATGAGCTCTTCTTCCTCGTCTTTCAGTTCCACGGGGGTTCCCTCCCTGGTTTCCACGCTGACCTGAAGTCCGAGGCTTTGAAGTTCCTTGATCAGGATCTTAAAGGATTCCGGAATGCCCGGCTCCAACACATTGCGACCGTGAGCGATATCTTCAAAGGTTTGGACCCGACCCATTACGTCATCGGATTTGACCGTCAGCATCTCTTGAAGGTTATGGGCAGCGCCATAGGCTTCCAACGCCCACACTTCCATCTCACCCAACCGCTGCCCGCCAAACTGGGCTTTGCCCCCCAGCGGTTGCTGGGTGACCAGCGAGTAGGGTCCCGTCGCCCGAGCGTGAATCTTGTCTTCCACCAGGTGAATCAGTTTCATCAGATACATATAGCCAACCGTTACGGGCTGGTCAAAAGGTTCGCCCGTCCGTCCATCATAAAGAACCGTCTTTCCCGTCTTGGGGTCCATACCGATCCTCTTTTGCGCCCGCTCCACGATCCGCTCCTGAGTCTGCTCCAAAGTAGCATCGTCCGAAAGAGCCAATTGAGCAAAGAGGGTTTCTCTTGCCTTGCCGGTGAGACCCATCATCAGGGACCCGATCTGTTGGGCATATTCTTCTGCCGACTCACCGGCTCGGGGTCGTCGGGGTTTGAGCCCCCACTCCGTTGTCGCCAGTTGATAAAGGGTTTCTTTGGTTAACTCCATAACGGCTTCATTGAAACCGTCCCAAATGTTCTCTGCCGTCACCAAACTTTGGAAGGGCGGGACGGCGATGGGGGTGCCGTAATAGTGGGCGAGCCAGCCTAAATGAGTTTCCAGTAATTGACCGATGTTCATTCGGGATGGAACGCCCAAGGGGCTCAATAAAACGTCCACTGGTGTTCCGTCTGGAAGGTAGGGCATATCCGCTGTCGGTAAGATTTTGGACACGACCCCTTTGTTGCCGTGGCGACCCGCCATTTTGTCGCCGACCGATATCTTTCTCCTCTGCGCCACATAGACCCGAACCATCATATTGACCCCGCTCTTGAGGTCGTCGCCGCCGATCGCTTCCAAAGTGCCCTGACAACGGCTGTGGACGAGGCGCTCCAATCGCTTCCAGTGGCGAACGATTTCAGAACATTTTTTGCAGCGATACTTGTAACGAGCGAGAACGGTCGCACCGATGACCGTTCCCCATTCGCCCGGCGGCACTCTCAAGGAGGCGTCCTTCATATCCTCGGCTTTTTTGCCGAAGATGGCGACCATCAATTTGTCCTCTGGGGACAGTTCCGAGCTGGCTTTGGGAACGGCTTTGCCGACCAGGATATCGTCGCTGCGCACTTCCGCACCGACAACGATAATGCCGTTCTCGTCCAAATACCTCAACTGGTCCTCGCTCAGGTTGGGAACATCTCGGGTGATTTCCTCGGGACCCAGTTTGGTATCGCGGGCGGTGACTTCGTAGGCTTCAATGTGGACGCTGGTCAAAATATCTTCTTCCACCAGACGTTGGCTGACGACGATAGCATCTTCGTAGTTGTAACCTTCCCACACCATAAAAGCGACCAAAAGGTTTTTGCCCAGTGCCAATTGACCCTTTTGGGTCGCCGGTCCGTCGGCTAAGACGTCGCCTTTCAAAACGGTCTGCCCTTGACGGACCAAAGGTCTCTGGTGCCAGCAGGTCCCCTGGTTGGACCTGCCAAAGGTCCTAAGGGGATAGCGTTTAATCCCGTCTTTGGTCTCCAGTTCTATGAAACTGGCGTCCAATCGCCGAACTCTTCCATCTTCCTCAGCGATGACCAAAGCCCCTGATCCGCGCGCAGCCTTTTCCTCCATCCCTGTCTGAACCAGAGGGGGCTCGGGTCGCAACAAGGGCACCGCCTGCCGTTGCATATTGGATCCCATCAGGGCTCGGTTGGCATCATCGTGCTCCAAGAACGGAATCAGGTTGGTCGCCACACTGAAGCATTGCAGTGGGGTCGCGTCCATAAACTGAACTTGGTCTCGGTTCACCCACAAATACCCGTGCTCGCCTGTCTCCGCTTTGGGACCTCGGACGATCAGCCGCTCAAGAATGATCTGACCTTTCTCATTGACGGGAGTGTCGGCTGGGGCGATAAAGTATCGTTCGTCTTCATCGGGAGCCAGCCAGACGATTTGCCCCGTCACCCGACCGTTTTTAACGACCCGGTAAGGGCTCGTCAGAAAGCCGTATTCGTCTATCCGAGCGTAACTGGCGATGTGGCTGATGAGACCGATGTTGGGTCCTTCCGGCGTCTGAATCGGGCAAATCCTTCCATAATGGGTCGGATGGACGTCCCGAAGTTGCAGCATTCCCTTGGCGCTGTCTCGGGAAATGCCCCCCGGTCCCAAGGAGGTCATCCGTCGTTTGTGCTCCAGTTCGTCCAAGGGATTGTGCTGACTCATAAACTGGGACAGTTGTCCCGAGGCAAAGAAGGAGCGAACGGCGGCTTGAATCGGTTTGATAGAGATGAGCAAATTGGGGACCAATTGGTCTCGGGCGACGGTCGCCATCCTCTCCTTGATGGCTCGTTCCATTCGGAGAAAGGCGACCCGTAACTGAGACTGGAGCAACTCCCCGACGCTCCGCACTCTCTTATTTTTTAGATGATCCACGTCGTCGGGGACCAGACTCCACCAGTCGGCTTTCCTCAAGATGGCGGGAATGTTCAGGTCAACGCCATTTTCGGACCCTCGGAAAATCCCCCAGAAGGGACGACCGGACCGCTCGTCAAGGGCTTCCGTCTTCTCCCGAAACAAAATGAGGGCGCGGGCAACCCCCACCAGGTCTTCTAAGGTCAACGTCACCCGATCCCTTGGGGGTTCATCCCCCAGCCAGTCGGAAAAACCCAACTTCCTATTGAGCAGGTATCGTCCCACAGGACCCAGATCATATCGTCGGGGATCCAAAAAGAGGTTGTGAATCAATGCCTTGGCTTCCTCTATATGAGCGGGCTCGTTGGGGCGCAGATTCTTTTGAATGGTCAACAGGGCGATGCGTTCGTCTAAAGTGGTCTCCACCTCCAGAGTATCGCTGATGTAAGGGTCGCATCGGTAAAGGGTCACCCGACCCAGACCTGAAGCCAGATAGGCGTTGATCTTTTCCAGCACTTCGGCAGTAACTCGGGCGGGTGCTTTGATCAGGGGCTTTCGGCTCTTGGGATCTATGAGGTCGTCCACCAGCCAAAGTTTTTGGTCTTCTACCACTGAAGGGTCTTCCGTGAGGGGCTGACTGTAAACTTCCGCAACCGAAAAGAGGCGGACAATATCGGCAGCGGTTCCGCAGGTCACGACCTCGTCTAAGACCTTGACCTCCTCCACCGCTGCGTTCGTCAGTCGCTCTTTCATCTCCTTCGTCACGATGGCGTTTTCTTCCCCAAGGATTTCTCCGGTGTTGGCATCAACGAGGACCTCTGCGAGGCGCTTGCCCAAAAGTGCGGGGTCGTCTTTCTTCACGATCTTGACTTTCGGCGCAATCCCTCTCGTCTCCTTCAATCCGGAAAAGGCTTTCAGCAGAAGGGTTAGGGGCATCGCCCGTGAGCCCCCGATCCGGACCCTGAGGACAGTCCGTTCCTTCGCTTTCTCCTCCTGCTTGGCTTCCACGACCGTTTCTACTTCCACCCAGTTGCCGTCTCGGGCGACGATCTGAGCCAAAAACAGTTCCTTTCCGGTCAGTTCGTGGATGCGGGACGAGAAATAAACTCCCGAGGAACGGTTCAACTGGGAGACGACGACCCGCTCCGTCCCGTTGATAATGAAGGTGCCCTGAGGGGTCATTAGCGGCAGTTCCCCGAGATAGACGTCCCCCCACTCTTTAACCTCTCCCGTCTCTTTGTCCACCAGCCGGACTTTTGCCCGCAAGGGTGCTTCGTAAGTCAACCCCCTCTCCTTGCAGGCGTCAGGGGAAAAATACTTGTGCTGATGGCAAGCCCCCTGCAAACACGAGGCACAATGGAGATCGGGTTTCGGAGGATCGATGCGGTAGTCCAGGAATTCCAGGACCAAAGTCCCCGTGTAGTCCTCTATCGGTGAAAACGCCCGCAGCAGTTCCCTCAGTCCCTTTTCCAGAAACCATTGGTAGGACTGGCGTTGAACTTCCGTCAAATCGGGCGGCTCTAAGGGCTTGAGCACCTGGCGACTGTATTCTTGCCGCTCCGCAAGCTCCTTTAAGAAAGGACTGGATCGCAGGCGGCTTCGTTTCGCCTCAGCAATCACACCTATCCCCCCTTGCAACTTACCGGTTGGGAGCCCTATGGTGAAAAGAAGGGAAGGTCCCTAAGAGAGGTCTCACTGGATTTCCACAGTAGCCCCTTCCGCTTCCAGTTTCTCCTTGATGGCTTGGGCTTCTTCCTTACGGACACCTTCTTTGATGACGACGGGTGCTGATTCTACTAGATCTTTGGCTTCCTTAAGCCCCAAACCAGGGACCACTTCTCGGACGACTTTGATGACCTGAAGTTTGCGATCGCCGATCGCCTTCAACATCACCTTAAATTCGGTCTTTTCCTCCACGGGCGGCGCTTCCACGGCAGCGGGGGCACCCCCAGCGACGGGCGCTGCGACCGCCATCGGCATCGCCGCCTGCACTTGGAACTCCTCCTTAAACCGGTCCACTAGTTCCTTCAACTCCAAAAGGGTGAGACCTTTCAGCGCCTCGTAAAGCTCCTGCACTTTTGCCGATCCTGACATTTGTCCGTCTCCTCCTTCTTTTTGTGATCGCTTTTCCCAAACGGCTTCCAAAACGGCGCTAAATTCCCAAAGGATTGCCTGCAAATTAAAAAGGAACGAGTAAACAGGACCCAGCAAGAGACCAGCGAACTGGGAAACCAATTCTGCCTTGGAAGGCAGTTTGGCAATCTCCTCCAGTTGGGAGGCGGTGCAGAAGCGCCCTTCCACGACGCCACCGATAAACGAGAGGGGTTCATACTCCGTCATGAGGCGCCGGAGAACTTTCGGACCGACCGTGGGATCATCGGGAGAGATCACAACACCGATCGGTCCCTTCAGCAGAGCGGTGAGGTTGCCGTTGTAGCCGACCTGCTGAAGAGCCCGTTGAAAGAGCCTATTGGGGACGACGACGAACAGCAAACCTTCCTTTTTTATTTGACTACGCAGTTGCCGCATCTGCTGGGCGTCCATTCCTTGATAGGTAGACAGGACCACCGATTTGGCTTGGGTCAACAGTTTGACAAACTGACGGACCCGCTCTTCCTTTTCCGTTCGGATCATTGCCGTCGCTCCTCTTCGTTTATTAGCAAAAAAGGGATCATCCGCGAACTAACTGGAGGGCTTTCTGCACGTCCACCTTGACCCCCGGTCCCATTGTAGAGGACAACGTGAGCGATTTGATATACTGACCCTTGAGGGTAGCGGGACGAGCCTTTAATAAAGCGTCCAGAAACGAACGGGCATTTTCCATCAGATGATCCAAAGGAAAGGACACTTTGCCGATGGGCGCATGGACGACACCCTGGGGATCGGCGCGAAAATCCAGACGCCCCCTCTTCAGTTCCCGAACGACAGCGCCGACCTCATTGGTCACCGTGCCGCTTCTCGGAGAGGGAGTCTTGGGACCTAACTTCCGCCCCAGACGAGAGACTTGCCTCATCATATCGGGCGTGGCGACCAAATAATCAAAATCCTTAAAGCCTTGCTCTATCTTCTCAATGAGGTCTTCAGCGCCGACCACGTCTGCTCCTGCTTCTTGTGCTTCTCGGACCTTTTCCCCTTTCGCGATGACGGCGACCTTTGGCTGACGACCCGTTCCATAGGGAAGGTGAACGGAACCTCTTACTCTCTGGTCGCTCTTTTTGGGATCCACCCCTAAAACGACGGCTGCTTCCACCGTTTCATCAAACTTGGCTCGTGCCATTTTCTGGATCAGTTCTAAAGCCTCTGGGAGACTGTAAAGGACTTGCCGATCATAAAGAGTTAAGGCGTGCCGGTATGCTTTTCCCCGAACCGCCATTTAATGGGCACCCCCATAAAGGAACGATCCCCGCCTTGCCAGCGGCTCTTGAGAAATGAGCGAAATGAAGGACGACCTCATTGAACGATCTCAATGCCCATACTGCGGGCAACGCCTTCCACGATCCTCATCGCTGCTTCTATGTCCTCGGTATTCAGATCGGGCATCTTGGTCAACGCAATTTCTCGGACCTGGGCTTTAGACACCTTTCCCACCTTATTAGTTTTGGGCGAACCCGATCCTTTCTCCACTCCCGCTGCCTTTTTCAGCAGTTCGGAAACCGGTGGTCTTCGGAAAGTCAGGCTGAAAGACCGGTCGGTATAGATCGTCACGTCCACCGGGATGACGGTTCCGATCATTTCTTTCGTTGCCTCGTTGTAGGCTCGGACGAACTCCATCACATTGATCCCGTGGGGAGCCAGCGTTGGTCCAACGGGGGGACCCGCTGCCGCCTTACCGGCAGCCAGATTAAGACGAACGATTGCTCTGACCTTTTTCGCCACTGAGTCGCTATCCTCCCCCTTGGTAGCACACCAAAATGCTTATTATAACGCAAAATCCTTCCCAAAGGTAAGAGAAAGAGATTGGCACCCCAACCCTTTCAAAGGCGCTCCACCTGAGAAGAATCGACTTCTACAGGCGTCTCTCGTCCCATCAAATTGAGAAGAACAACAAGGGTCTGCTTCTGGGAATTCACCTGGTCAATTCGTCCGACGGCGTCTTGGAAAGGACCAAATTTGATCCGAACGGACTCACCCTTATGCCAAATCGGTCGCTGCCGGGGGACTTCCTGCCCCGAAAGGCGGACAATCCCTTCCACCTCTTGGTCCCTCAGGGGTTCCACTAAGGGCAGACTCTTGCGGGATGAGCCGGTAACCTGAGCGCCGACGAACCCAGTGACTCCAGGGGTCCTGCGGACCAGATACCACGTATCTTCGTCCAAATGCATTTCTACCAAAATATAACCGGGAAACACCCGTCGCTCGGTCGGTCCTCTTCTTCTGGAAGTCGCCTCTTTTTCTTTTGGGATAATGATCCGACCGATCTTATGACCCATCGCAGCGGCTTTCACCCGTTTCTCCAACAGCCGCTGCACTTTTTCCTCCTGCCCGGTCATGACGTGGACGGCATACCAGCGCATTCGCACCGTTGGCTGGGCAGCGGACGCCATTAACGCTTACCCTCCTGGTCGGAACAGACGAAAAATAAACCCAAGGACATAGTCTAACACAGCCAGGTAAGATGCCGAGAGGACCACGACCAGAAGAACTGCCAGGCTGTGACTTTTCAGCTCGTCCCAAGTCGGTTTTTGGACCATTTTCAATTCCGACCAGCACTCGCTCAGAAAAGTCCTGGCTCTTTCAATGGGTCCTCCCCCAGACGAAAGCGCTACTCGTCTCTTTTCCAGAGCCTGTTGAACGGATCGGATCCTCAGCACGTTTCCCACCAGCCGCTGACAGGGCGGGGCGAGGAGGATTTGAACCCCCGACCACGGGATTTGGAGTCCCGCGCTCTACCAAACTGAGCTACCGCCCCGTCCTCATCGGCACCTTTGTCAATCCTTTTATTGTGACGCCCATCGCCGGCACCGTCAAGGTTCCGTCCCTTAAACCCCTTGCCCCTCCTCGGGTCGCAGTTGGGGAAAGAGAATAACCTCCCTAATGGAAGGGCTGTTCGTTAAGATCATCGTCAACCGGTCAATACCGATCCCCAAACCTCCCGTTGGGGGCATCCCGTATTCTAAAGCGGTGATAAAGTCCCAATCATACGGATGGGCTTCTTCATCGCCTTTTTCCCTCTGTCTTTGTTGTGCCGCCAACCGCTCCCGTTGGTCTATTGGATCGTTTAACTCTGTAAAGGCGTTGGCAACCTCCAGCCCGCCGATAAACGCCTGGAACCTTTCCGTCATCTCCGGATCAATAGGCTTGCGCTTCGCCAAGGGGGAAATTTCTACGGGATAGTCTATGAGAAAGGTCGGCTGAATCAATTGGGGCGCCACCTTCTTCTTGAGCGCCTCGTCTAAGACTCTGCCCCAAGTATCATTCGGTTCTACCGAAAGCCCCAGTTGTTTGCCGACCTCTCGCGCTTTCTCATCGTCGCCCCGAAAAGATAAAAAGTCCACGCCCGTTGCCTCTTGGAGGGCTTGCAGAAGAGACTTCCTCGTCCAGGGGGGCGTCAGATCCACCACCCAGTCTCCGTAGCGAATCTGAAGGCGCTGGTGCACCTCCTCAGCAGCGGCGGTGACCAGTTCTTCCACCAGGCTCATCATCTGATGGTAGTCGGCATAGGCTTCGTAGGCTTCCAACATCGTAAATTCGGGGTTGTGGCGAGCGTCTACGCCCTCGTTGCGGAAATTGCGACCGATCTCGTAGACCTTTTCCAGCCCGCCGACCACCAGTCGCTTTAGGTAAAGTTCCGGAGCAATCCTTAAGTAAAGGGACATTTGCAACGCGTTGTGGTAGGTAATGAAGGGTTTGGCTAAGGCACCGCCATAAACGGGTTGCAGGATCGGTGTTTCTACTTCCAAAAAGCCCTTCTGATCCAGAACCCTTCGGATCGCTTGAATGATCCGGCTCCTCATCGTAAAGAGGTGACGGACAGAGGCATTGGCGATCAAGTCCAGGTACCGTTTCCGGTAGCGGACCTCCGTCTCCTTCAGTCCGTGGAACTTTTCGGGGATCGGTCTAAGGGCTTTGCTGAGAAGGGTAAAGTCGTTGATGTCCACCGTGATCTCGCCAGTCCGGGTCTTGAGGACGGTCCCCTCGGCACCGATGATGTCGCCCACGTCCAGTTGACCGAACAGTTCATAACCCGACTCGGTCAGGACATTGACACGAGCCATTATTTGGATCTTACCAGATCCGTCCAGAAGGTCGGCGAAGGTGACCTTTCCGTGGGCTCTTAGGGCACTGATCCGTCCGGCGACCCGAACCACCTTTCCTTCCAATTCGGTAAAGGACTCTTCAATCTCGTTTGCCAGGTGCGTCCTTTCGTATCGGGTGATGGCAAAAGGGTCCTTGCCCTTTTGGCGCCAGTTCTCTAAATTGGCGAGACGAGCCTTATACAGTTGCTCTTCCGGCGACTGACTTGATTCCATAAAGGACTTTTTCTATCGGCTGATCTTTTCCACACGGTAGCGGCTAATGCCCGCTGGTGTCCGAATTTCCACTGTATCGCCTGGTCTCTTGTCTAAGAGCCCTTCGCCGACTGGGGATTGATAGGAGATTTTCCCTTCCAGCGGGTTGGCTTCAAAGGGACCGACGATCCGATAAACCACTCTTTTAGAGGTGGCTAAGTTGGTCAACTCGACGACCGATCCAAAACCGACCCGATCCGTTGGGGTCTTGCTACGGGGGACAACCCGAACGATCTTGAGGGCTTGCTGGAGTTCCTCAATCCGACCCTGGAGGAACGCCTGCTCCTTTTTGGCGTCGTCGTAGTCGGTGTCCTCCATAAATTCACCGATCTT
>JANXBO010000056.1 GCA_025057575.1 Candidatus Caldisaccharidevorator malaysiensis | reverse complement strand
GCGTGCCAAATTTGTTAACAAGACCAATAAAAGAGGTGAGGGCAGTGACTGGTCGGTGGACCGTAACGATAGCAGTTCTCTTCGTCTTCTGTTCCCTTGTCGGAGCCCAAGACGCGATGCCGTTCCTCAAGTCGCTGAGCGAGAAGTGGGACAAGACACAAACCTTCCGGATGAAAGCAACGATAACGATGACAATGAAGGGCGAAGGAATGGAAATGAAAATGTCCATGCCGATGGAGATGACTTTCCAGAAGCCCAACAAGTTCCGAATGACAATGGAGATGGCGAACCCAGCAGACCCCAAAGGGGCAAAGATCAAACAGGTGGTGGTCTCGGACGGAAAGCATATGTTCATAGAAATGGCACCAATGAAGCAGACGATGAAAATGCCGATGCCCGAGAAAGGCAAAATGCCCCCCGGAATGGGATCGGGAATGCCCGGAATGGACCCGATGGGCTTGGGCAGTGCCTTCACAAAAGAGAGGCTGAAAACTATCAAGTCGGCAAAGTTCGTCGGGAAGGAGAAGATCGGCGGGCGCCTTTGCCGGATTATGCGCCTCGTTACCCAGGATGGATTAGCGATGGACTTCTGGATGGATGGCGAGACACCCCGCCAAATAAAAGTGGAAATGACTGGGTTGCAATTTGGTGGGATGCCAAAGGGACCGGGACCGTCACCGGTCGGTAAGGGCGGATCAATGACGGTGGTGATGACGATGCACGAGTTCGTGCGGGATCCCAAACTGCCCGCCAACTTCTTCGCCTATAGTCCACCTCCGGGCTTTACGGTCGTGGAGGCTCCGCAGCCTGGCGTTCCCGGTCCGGCACCCGGACCCGGAGGACCAGCGCCCGTCCCGCCACCGGGTTCTCCCCCCGCACCGCCCGGACAGTAACGCCTATTCCAGCCGGATAAAGTCAATCTCTACTTCAATCCCTGTTCCCGAACCGGGGTCCAGGCGGATTTGAGTGATGGTTCCCTTCCATTCGGGTGAGGCTGACAGGTTCACCCGCAAGGTGTGCCAGTTGCCGTCCGTCGGCAGCGGAAAGTGAAGGCTTTTGCTCTCACTCCAGTTCGGATCGTCCTGGCGGGTCCAGAAAACCTGTCCGATTGGGGTCGCACCGGCCGGGAAGCGAAATCGTGCCCGTAGGACCAGTGTCCGGACTTTTGAGGTGTCCACCTGAAGGGCGGGACTGTGGAAGTATGGGTCGGGTCCTGTGGACGCTAACTGCAGCAACCCGTCAGAAACCACCGGATCCGAAAGATGATTCGCAATGGTCCAGTCCTCGGGATCGTCCTTTGTGTTGAACTCCCAAACCGGTTGCACCCAGACCCGCTCTGGTAGGGGGGCGGTCGGCACAACGTCAAAGATAACAATTTCTGCTTCGTCCATCGGTCCCCTTAGGCGAATCTCCAGCAGCGCCCGGTCCGACCGGTAGCGCCACCAACGACCGGTTGGTTGACCGGTGAACGGCTCCAGTTCCTGCCCATTGACCACAACTCTGGTTGGTTTTCGGATGGGCGTCACGATCGTCTGAAACTCCTCTTCCACCACCGGGCAGGAAATGACGAGGGAAAGAGCATCATCGGACCGATGAACCCGATGCAGAAGTCCTTCTGTCGTAATGTGGACCGTCAAGCCGTCCCAACCCATAACCTTTGAGTCGTAATCTTCAGGGTCCAGCCTCGGGTTCGCCAGAAACCAAAGAGTGCGCACGATCCCGTGAGGATGCAAAATCCCCGGATCGTTAGGTCGGTAGGCGAAGGTGAGGGCGACACTGTCGGGATAATATCCTTGAGGATGATCGACCGCTTCCTGCATCTGGGCACCGGCAACGGTGATCCCCTCGGCGATATGGCGCCAGAAGGCAGGGTCGTGGTAGCGGTCCTTCGGTGGACCGGATGTCTCCAGTGCCTTGGCTAACTTCATCAGACTATAGGCGTAGTCCAGACCGTTCCACTGGACGGGCGTGCCGAACCAAGCTGCAGCACTAAAGAAACTGGTCCCAAAAACAGGGATGGAGGCAAAAGCCATCATCTTCGGTCGGTCGGGCGCATTCCAAAAGTAGATAAACGGGAGACCTGTTTTCGCCCAGTAGATGGCTCGTTCCAGGAACTGGTCCCGTCCGGTCAGCATCCAGCCTTCCAGATAGGTGGTGATGGCGTTGGCAGCAGCCAAAACATCGGGGCAGTGCAAGGGCACTTCCCAGGTCTGAGCGCCTTCCGGTCGGATAAACGCCCGATCTATATAGTCCAGTGCCTTCAGACCGGCAGTTCTTGCCCATTCGGATCCCGTCAATCGGGCATACCGCAACAGAGCCGTTGCCCTTCTGTTGACAAAGGTGCAGGTCCCAAGGGTCGTATCCCCTTCTTTGCCGTAGTCGTCCAGTGGTCGGTGCGGGGCGAACTTGGCGAGGTTGGGTCTGGTGAAATTTTGGTCCATCGTGTATGCCCAGGAGCCGTCCTCCCGCTGCGTCTTGACATCCTCTTGTGCTTGAGCCCGAACGGTGCCAATAAATCCTGTCAGGCGACCGTAGCGGGGCGGTCGTTCCGCTGCTTTACTCCTTTGGAAGATCTCTTTCGGGTTGTAAGGCGGCACGCTGGGAAGAGGAAATTGCTCAAAGTAATCGTTATAGGCGTCCAAAATGCCACCGGCACCGCCAAAAATCCGAGCGGTCAGTTGGTAGGAAAGATTGCTGATCGGTCTTACCGCCCAGGGATTATTCTCGTCCAGCCAAGCGGGGACATTGGGGACCATCAACCCCATCAAGTGATTGTCTTGTTCGGCAAGATGATTAGGCGACACGAAAAGCGGCTGAGGGCAAAGACCGGTATCAGCGCCCCTCCCGTCCCCTTCTGTCCAGTTCTGGAGAGGATCCCATAGGAGACCAAAATAGGCCCCCCCTTCCGCAAGGACCATCATCGGCTGGGTCAATTTGTAGGGATGGGGAACGATGTGAAGATGATGAGGCGGATCGCTGAACCGAGTGTCTTGCGTCGTCTCGTCTTTCAAGAGCCAGTAGACCCCAGGTAGAAGCCCTGCCTCTTTTTTACTGCCGAACCCATTGTCACCGACAAAAAAGACAGGACCTTGGATGCCAAGGACCGGCTTCTTCTTGTTCAGGTGTAATTGCCAGGAAACGACTATGGAGTCCCCATCGGGTCGGAACGAAAGTCTTCCCGACCAAATGGTCCCATCATCAATGTCCTGCCATTGAAAGGGAAAGGCAATACCGCCATCGCCAAGGGGTTCGGCTGCCGAAGCATAGACGGGTCTGGTGATGTCCCGGCGCCGAACATCCTGATACCGAACCAAAAGCAACTGAGGCGACAACGCCATTGGTTTCCACTTTCCCCCAGTAAAGACCTCTGCAGCGATAACGCCATATCCGAAAGAATTTTTTGGAAAGAACAGGCGGACTTTCTTGGTGGAAACGGACAGTGTGGCTTTGGACTTGGGGTTAATCGGATCAGAGATGACCGCCCGGCAGCCCATCGGAAAGGCAGCGGGACCAGCCCCGATGTCGGCTTTCACCTGTGCCTGCCCGCTCTTTCTTGCCTCCACTTTCCACTCAAGGACCAGCCGTCCCGGAGGAACCAGAGGGATCGTCTGGGCGACAGGTCCGCTCACTAATCGGACTCCTTCGGAAAGGGTGAGGCGCACGGGCAACCCTTCCAGGACCGCATCCCCTTCGTTGGAGAGAGTTAATCGGAGGGGATAAGTCACCCCGCGAAAGAGAAGGGCACTGGCGAAGGAAAGGGAAATGAGGTTGAGCCTTGCCCTAAAGGTGTGAGAAATGGTTTCTTTCTCTTCTTGATCTGCCTGCCACTGGAAAGACGCCCGACTGCCCACCTTGCGCTGACCAAAAACGCGCCAGGAGACCTGTCCCACTGTTCCGGGACCGATCGCCTGGGGGCTTTCCTCCAGGATGGCTTTCAAAGGGGCTGGGGGGGTGAAATTAGCGGAGACGGGTGCTGGTTGGTCGCCCGTGTTTTCAAAAAGAAGGGAAACAATGCCCTCGTAACCGGCTTTCTCTCCTTCCTTCCAACGCAGTCCTGCCAGCCTGAGATGCCAGCCCCATTGAGGGACCACCTGAATATCGTCAAAGATCACTGCCCCTGGTCCGTGTCGCCCCCCTTCGTTGATCCGGGGACCGATCTGAATACGGGCGACTTCGGGGCGATCCTGAAAGTCAAAGGCAAGGACGCCCCGATGCCATTTGTTGTCTCCGGCAAAGGCAGCCGGTAACACATAGGTCGCGCGCACCCCTCCTCCTTCCACATTGTCCGCCTTCATCGGGATCACATACATCCTCACATTGTCGGCGGTCGCCTTCAGCAACTTGTATCGGAAAATTAGAACCCCTTTCTTGATCGGGAGAAGAGCACCAATCTCTTTTGCAGGGATCCCCGGGGTTGCCTTGTAAACACGATTGAGACCGACCGTGTTGTCCTTTAGGGCTTCCATATGAAGGGCAAACCGCCCCTCCACGGCATCGGTCGTGACCCGAATCATTGACAGCGACGGGTCGGACGAAAACCCCGTCCACCCAACGGGGAAACGGTCAGGTCCGATGTCTTCAAATCCGCCGTTGCTTAACTGGGCAGTGCTCAGCGAAGAGGTCACGAGGAGCAGCCCTATTAAGAGAATTAAGGATCGCTCCGTCATCTTTCCTCACCTACCGCCAGCTTTGAGCACATTGTCCTATTGTAGCGAACAGTGAGGAAAAACCCAGAGCGATCTTTTCTCTCCGTCTTTTCGCTGCCTTACCAAGACTCCGATCTAATGGTAAAGATGAGCCGCCCGCAATTGGTTTTCCACTTCTCGCCACTGGTCTGATTCTTGGTCAGTCATCTGATCGGCTGCTTTCAGGACGGCGAGAGCGAAGATGGGATCAGGCAGGGCGCCGTCAAAGGATAGGGTGTCGTTGATGACGACCTTCGGAACTGCCATCACTTGGTAGCGGTCCGCAAGGTCCGGAAATTGGGTCGCTTCTACCATATCGGCGACAATGAGCGGGTTCTCCATTGCGAACTGATGGGCGGTGCGCACGGCTCTGGGACAGTAGGGGCAGGTGGGCGTGACGAACACCTGAATGTGAACGGGACTGCTCACTTGCCGTATCCGGCTCCTGATCTCTTCCGGCAGTTGGGTCCTTCCCGAAGAAACCATTAAGATGTCTTCTACCAGAGCCGAGAATTCCAACCCTGCGGGAATGCCAAAGTAGCGAATGTTGTAACGGTCCGCTTTATCGGTGACGATCAGCCCGGGCACCTTATCCACGCCCATCTGCTTTGCCAGTTCCTCCTCTTTATCCATATCGTGGATTTCAGGATGAATGAGAGGGGACAGTTGGGAAACTTCCTGAACCAGCGCCACAGTCTCTTCACAGAAGTGACATTGCTTCTGAAACGGCGACCAGACCCGTCGGGGCTCTACCGTAAAGACGACCAACCGCACCGGTCGGACTAACCCTTCTGAAAAGATCCCCGTCAGTTTCTTCTTATCCCGTTCGCTAATCAGCGCCATCTGCGGTCACCTTCCCTTTTTGCTTCTTGTCTACCTTGGTTCGTTCTTTGTTCCATCGGAACTTCTACTTTCACAGATGCGAAAGGGAGCAAAAGGATGCGACGAGATGCGAAGAATTAGGGAAAAAGCACCAAAAGAAAAAAGGCGGGTGACCGGGGGGAAAGCCACCCGCCAAGGAGGGGGTCAGGGATTAAGCGGACTTGACGGGAACGCGGTGGTAGGCAGGTTCGCCCTCGTCACGGTAAGGGATCCGAATCTCAAGGACCCCGTCCTTGTAGTGGGCTTCAATGCCATCAAGATCGGCGCCTTCGGGCAACTGAATGGTCCGCTCAAACTTTCCGTAGTAGCGCTCGCAGCAGAGAGACTCGGCTTCGCCCGCGTCCCAGGTCCTTTCGCCCTTGACCGAAAGGACTCCGTCGGGGCTGACCTGAATGTCAATCTTGTCGGCGGGGATGCCAGGAACATCCATCCGGACGATCAGGTGATCGCCTTTTCGGAACATATCCAGGCTGCCGATACCCGACAGGAACGAGCGAATTTCTTCGTCGCCCCGAGGCAACAGCCAGGAACTGAAGTTCCGCAGCATCCATCGGGTCCATTCGCTGAAAGGTCTCTCCAGATCGGGCATCAGCCACGCCCTCGGTCTCCTTGCCAGTCGGATCATCTTCTTTTACCTCCTCGTTTGTCTCTGTTGTTTTTTCTTCTCTTTCTGTGAGCCGTCTACCGGCTCCACCAACACTGATGCCGAAAGACCAAAAAAGATGCGCTTGTTGATCGGTGACAGAATAAGACCGAAAGGACCGCTATGGGTGAAAAGGTCAAAGAGGATCAGATCTGGAACTATTGGCAAGACATAAGGAAACTGGCGCATCGGATTTGCCCCCGTCGGGAAGATGCCGAAGATGTCGCCCAGTCAACCCTCCTAAAAGCCGTCCAAAACCTTGAGGGATTCCGGGGCGAAGCCACTATCCGAACCTGGCTCCACCGCATCGCCACCAATGAATGCCTAATGCTTCAGCGGGGTCAGAAGGACCTGTCCTTAGAGGAGTTTCTTGAGAGCGGGATTGGCGATGATGAGGGAGCGCCCAAAGACATCCCCTTAGACGGTCCTGACCCTGAGGAAATCGCTGCCCAAGCAGAAATCCGTCGGCTGATCGTCCAAGCCCTGGAGCGCCTCCCCGAGCGCTACCGAACCGTCTTGCTCCTAAAAGATGGCGAAGGGGTTAAAGAAAAAGACATCGCGCAGGCACTCGGCATCAGCCTTCTCGCCGTCAAAGCCCTCCTCCACAGAGCCCGCTCCGCCCTTAAGAAAGAGGTCGGGAAACTGATGAAGGATTACTGACTCTCTTTTACTGCTTAAGGGACGATTCCTCTATGGCTTGAAATCAAGTTTATGATCCTTCGGGCGCCAGGAGGCGTGTCCATCGCAGTAAGCGACAAAGGAGCCGTCCTCGTGACGGTAATCTATGTCGTTGCCGATTCCTGAATGATTGCGCCGGCGCACTTTTGTTTCGTAGACCATCACCGTGGTGGACGGATGGCGGACTTGGGCAATGGACAAGGTGCTCAAATGGCGGTTGAAAGCGTAACCGTATTCCCCTCCCCCTTCTGGGCAGTGAAAGAAGGATTCGTTGGGTAAATAGGCGCGCACGCTGTCTATCCACGACGAGGCGGGAGGGAACTTTTCATCGTAATCTTGGATGTATTGCAGCAACGCCATACTGATCTGCAGCAGATTGCGCTGGCAAATGTCCCGAAAGAGACCGGGCTCTTCCTTCGCCAGTTTGTCGTCCGTCAACCCTACCTGAAACGATACCGGCTCCACAGGCTCCTGCTTCCAGGGTCCCGTTTCCATTGCTACCGAAGCCTTCAAAGTGGTGCCCGCTGGCAAGTCTTTGGGCGCTCTCCACGAGAGCGAGCAGGTGAAGCCTCACCCATAGTGAAACTTCTGCTCGCTGACGAGCCGACCGGTTTCGTCTACAATTTTCAGGACGGGCTCGGGCGGCATCTTTCCGTTTCTGGTGAGAGCGCTGACCCAGAAAGGACCGACGGCAACTTTCAGGTCAAATTCAAAAGATAAGTCCTTGCCCCGAACGGTCAACTCAGGGCGGACCGTGTCGGAAATGGGGAGCCTCGTCAGCGCCTCTTTCTGAATTTCTATCCTCAGCCGACCGTCGTCCTCTTTCAGGTCAGTAAGGGCATAAGCAGTGAGTTTCCAGACGGCACCGTTCTCATCTTTTGGGGTTGCCGTCCACTGCTCAATTTGGTAAGTCCCCTCCGGAACAACTGCCTTGCCATCCCGCAGCGTTACGATTAAAGGTCCCCACTGGGATGAGACGAGTTCTAAACGCACGTGGGAGAAATGGGGGGATGAAAGGATGCCCATCGGACCCCGATAAAGCGAAAGAGAGAGGTGCCCTCCTTTTTCTTTTAACTGAAGGACCACCTGGTAGTAATGGTCTCTGAATTGGAGCAGTTTGGGGAACGGGTCCCTTGTGTCATCGTTAAAGGGATCACCATCACCGTTGAGATCGGGAAGCAGGGCATCCCGTTCCGTTCCAACAACTCCGTCGCTGTTTAAGTCCACAAGGGCAATTTTCATCGGACCCAGCGGCGCTGGGATGATCCCCGACCAGTAACAGTAGGTCTGATAGCGACTGTGACGGACTTGTGTCCCCAAACCCCGAATTTGAACGGCAACCGCGCAAGCGAACGGACCGTCTTTGCCGGGAAGGCTCAGGAGGATGGGGCGGAAAACAACTCTCCACTCGCCCCCAGGTTTGTCCCCCTGCCGAGACTTGCGGATCCAAACAGTCCCTTTGTGAACCGGATCGTCCGTTAGGTCCCCGTTCCGGTTCTGATCCCAGACCAGCCGATCATAGGCATCGGATGTCTTATGAGAAGACTTCAAAAGAGCCAGCGACCAGGTCCGATTTCCCAGGGAAACGGTGCTGAAGAGACGAGCACCTTTGGGCGCCCTGCGAATCGGAGAGGGGGGCTTGGTCTGAAAATTAAAGTATTGCGGGATGGAGAAAAACCATCCGTCTTCACCCTTTTCTTTAGGTATCATCAACCGGAGGGGAACGGTCACTGTTGCCAAGGACTCCCACCGTTTCCCCCTCTGTGGTCTTCCCACTTCCCAGCGTTGCCAGACAGCGGCGGCGACACTGATCAGCAGCAGGAGCAAAAACATCAGCAGGATCCCCGATTGAGACGGACGCCACAAAAGTCGGCTCACGCCCATCACTCCTTTCGCCCCGTGTGGTCCCCTCATCAAAGGTTCTGGGGGATTAGATCGGAGACGAAGTGCATTTTGACACCCTTCCGCTATCCTGTCAATAGGAAAGCCCTGCTCACCGACTGGACTTATTAGCCATCCCGTTCAGCGAGTTTCAAACCAAATCCTGGAAGGTCAGGGACGGTCAGCAGTCCTTGAGTAAAACGGTAAGCCGAATAGTCTACCCCTTCCGTCGTTCCGGGAATTCCCTCAACAATCACGACGTTGCCGACTCCAGCAGCCAGTTGGGCTACATAGAAGGGGCGGGGGATCCAAGCCCAGGTGTGGGGCGATGCTTTGACCCCTGCTCTTTCCAGTTCCGGCATAATCAGTCGCCAATTGGAAAACCCGACGATTCCCAAATCCAAAACAAAAACATCTACCAGTTTCTCTTCTGCCAGCCGATAAAGATTGTCAATGTGCTTTTGAGAGTAGGCGCCATAGCGCCACCACTTGTCGGACTGGTCCGAGCGGGACTCACCGTCGGCGATCAAGGTCTTGCAGCCCAATCGTGCCATCGCTTCCTTCAACCTCAGAAGGTCGTCACGGTTTTCGGGGAAGGGTTCTTCCAGCCAGAATAGGTCGCAATCAGCAACGGCTGTCAAGTAGCGGACGGCATCCTCCAAAGTGTATCCGTCATTGGCGTCCACAAGAATCCGGCAGTCAGGGAACCTTTCACGGACCGCCAAAGTGACGTCAATGTCTCTTTTCAGTCCTTCTTCTTTGGACATCCACCGAAATCCCCGACCGATCTTCAACTTGAAAGCGCGATAGCCTGCCTCGTAATCCTGTTGACAGCAAGACAGGATGCGCTTGATGCCACCGGGGTTGTCCTCCGGATCCAAGTCATCAAAGTAAATGGCACCGCTATAGATGGGCAACCGGTTCGGACCTTTGCTCCCGAAAAGGGTGAAGACGGGAACGTCCAGGATGTGACCCACCAGATCGTGAACGGGAATGTCCAGCAAGTAAGCCTCTGGTCTCGTCCCCTCTTGAGGGTCCCAAAGATCACTGACCTTCCAACCGATAAACCGTTCCACTTCCCGATCGTCTCCGTGCGACATTCCCCAGCCCCGAGCGCTTTTGTCGGTGGTTAGCAACCGCACTTGATAACTTCCTCCGCTGCCGTGATGACCCAGCCGGGCGTTCCTTCCGAGGGAGCGGGGATAGCGATCTTGAAGGACGAACTTCTGGATTCTCGCAATCCGGTGATCAGAAAGAGTCCTCTGGGCATCGGTCATTGTGACGGCACGACTCCTTTCTGGTCTCTGCTGATCCGAACCGACTTCTTTGTTAATGCGCACAAGACCGCCCAATGCCATTCGTTGCAGCCATTCCCGGCGCTCCAGTCTTGCTCGCCCCCTAAAATTTCTTTGACCAAAGGATGGACCCTGTCCGGTTGAACGGGAGGAAACGGAAACTCATTTTCAAATGGTTCCCTTGTCGGGAATGATCATCGTCCCGATTCCCTTGTCGGTAAAGATCTCCATAAGGAGAGCGTGAGGAACGGAGCCATTGATGATGTGGGCCTTAGGCACACCACCATCCAGCGCTCGCAAACATCCTTCCACCTTTGGGACCATACCTTCGTCCACAAGCCCTGTTTCCAAGAGGTGGCGGGCTTCCTGTGCGGTCAGGGAGGAGATGAGGGTGGACGGATCGGACTTGTCCCGGCAGATGCCCGGCACATCCGTCAAAAAGATCACCTTTTCCGCCTGGAGGGCGGCGGCAATGGCACCCGTCACCAGGTCCGCATTCAGATTTAAGGTTCGCCCCTCATCGTCGGCACCAATGGAACTGACGACCGGAATGTAGCCCTTTTCGCAAAGATCGTTGAGGACTTGAGTCTTCACAGAGACAATCTCACCGACCAAGCCGATGTCCACGCCACCGGTGTGCTCGGGGGCGATCTTGCGCACTTTCAAGAGGGAAGCATCCTTTCCCGACAGGCTGATCGCCAAGGCACCCATCCGGTTGAGCTGGTCCACCAATTCCTTACCGATCCGACCCGCCAAGACCATCTCAGCGATTTGGGCGGTCTCTTCATCGGTCACCCGCATCCCCCGAACGAAACGGGGCTTAAGACCCAATCTCCTCATCATCTCCGAAATCTCGGGACCACCCCCGTGCACGACGATCGGGATGATACCCACATAGCGCAATAGGACAATGTCTTGGAGGACAGCGCGCTTCACCGCCTCATCCTCCATCGCTTTGCCCCCATACTTGACGACAAAGGTCTTCCCGTAAAACTGACGGATGTAGGGGAGGGCTTCAATAAGAATCTGCGCCCGCTGCTCTACACAAATCTCGGCTTTCTTCACAGAAGACCACCTGACTGGACTTAATGGAAAGCACGCAGTCTATTTTTTCACTTTACCGATCAGGATCGCCGACGCCATCAAGGCGAGGGTGCTGCCGGTCAGAAAAGCGGTGGTGCTGCCGAAGTGATGCCAAAGGAGTCCGAAAAGGACGCTGGCGGGTAAAAGGCTGAGTCCGACAGTGGAGTGGTAGAGACTGAAGGCGGTCCCTCTTTCCCCAGGTCCCACCAGGTCGGCGACCAGTGCCCTCTCGGGTCCTTCTGTCAACCCAAAATACAGCCCGTAACAGCCCATCAAAAACCAAGGATGAATCGGATGGAAAGCGAAGGCAAATCCAAAGTAGACGACCGAATAGATGAGCCAACCGGCAACGATGCTCTGAACCCTTCCCAACCGGTCGGAAAGAGCCCCGCAGGGAGTTGCGGAAAGAGTGCGCACTCCATTCAGAAGCGCCCATAAGAGAGGCACCCATTGGGGATCTAAACCGGCTTCGGTGGCACGAAGGAGCAAAAAAGCGTCCGATGAGTTGCCCAGGCTGAAGAGGAAGATGGACAGCAAGAACCAGCGAAAGGACTTGTGGGAAAAGACCCGGATGAGTGATGGGTTGCTGACGGTCGGAGCCGGACTTGAAGGTGAGGGACTGGGAGGGCGGGACGGAGCGGAGTTAGGAACAAAAGCGTAAAGGACGAAAAGGGAAAGGAAGGCAGGCACCGCTGCCCAGAGGAAAACAGTCCGATAGTCGTTGGGATGAACGATCAAAAGAAGCCAGGCGAGGACGGGACCGATAAGGGCGCCCAAATTGTCCATACTCCGGTGAAACCCGAAAGCGAGACCTCTTTTGGTCGGTGGGGCACAGGCGGCCAGCAAAGCGTCCCTGGGAGAAGTGCGGATCCCTTTCCCAGTCCGATCCACAAACCTCAGGACTAAAACCTGAGTCGGTGTTTGCACCCAAGCCATCAAGGGACGGGTGACCGCTGCTATTAGATAACCAATGAAAGTGATCAATTTGTGCCGACCAAACCGGTCCGCCAACCAGCCCGACGTCAGTTTCATCAGACTGGAGACCAACTCGGCAATGCCCTCAACGAGACCGACGAAAGGCAAACTGGCTCCTAAATGGGTCCGCAAGAAAACGGGAAGAAGGGGATAGATCATCTCGCTGCTGGCATCGTTGAGGAGGCTGACGGTTCCCAGAGAGACAACACTGAGGGGCAGCGTGGCAGACCTTTTCGTTTCTCCTCTATCTTTTTGCCATCCCTCTTCTCCTGTCGCGCTCACTGGCTGAGATCCCCTATTCCTTCACCCGGATCTGGCGATGAAAAAACTTTCTCCTCAGCAAGGGTCCAGAGTTTGATGAGGTCCTCATCGCCCGATGAGGCAACGAGCATCCGCCCCGATCCATCTTGGGCGACCGATAGCCCTCTCACTGCGCCACTGAAAGCCTTCCTTTCGTCCTCTTGCTGCCAGGTCTTCGTGTTGAAGACCCGGATGAAGCCATCATCGCAGCCCGTCAACAGCCACTTGCCGTCAGGTGAAAAGACGACTGAATTGACTGCCCTACCGTTGTGCAGTAGGGTTTTAATGCGACCCCAATTAGGTGCTTGCCAAATGTAAACGACCCCTTCGGCATCGGCAGACGCCAAAAGTGAGCCATCGGGTGCGGCAGCAAGAGAAAGGACTTTATCCTTGTGTTCGGAAATACTTTTTACAGGACGAGTGCTAATAGTGCTTCCCGTTACTCGGTAAATGCTGACAGCACCGCTGTCACTCCCGATAGCAAGAAGTGTGGCGCCGGCAGATGAAAAGGAGCACAGGGAACGAGCGCCCGATGATACTGTAACGGGTGAGTTATAAGTTCCTGGGGAAACAGAATCAATTTCAACTTTTCCGGACTGCCAACCTGAAACAAGATATTTGCTGTTGGGAAAGAAGGCTACTGACAAGGGTGCGTCCTTTTCCCTTTCGTCTGCCCTTATAGTGTTGACTTCAGAAAAGTTGGTCGTCTTCCATAGTCTAATCATTTTTTCGGTTACACAGGCGAGATAACGAGAGTCGGGCGAGAAAGCAAGTTGAGTGACTTCAGAGGGAAGCCGATCCAACACATTCGTCGGCTTATTAGGCTTGGCTAAGGACCAGACGGAAGCCATCGCGCCTTGTTTGGGGTCAATATAGCGACTGCCCGCTGCCACCCATTGTGCGTCAAGAGAAATGGCGATAGCACCGGCACATTGGTTGATTCCGCTTAAGGACCGATAGTCGTTGAGCCGAGCCATCGGTGATGGTGGTGGGGGAGGTGGTTCTGGTTCCTCTTGTGCTTCTGGCATCGTTAAGGAAGAAGGCGGACTAATAACAGGTTCAAACTCTTCCACAGTCGTCTGTCGAAAAGGGAAGAGGACCAGCAGAATACCGGTGATGATGCCGGCAATCAACAAGGCGATCACCAAAGCAGACGACCGGGATGGGGCTGTTTGAGTTGCCGTCGGCAGACTCCTTTGCTCGCTAATCGTTACTTTTTCTGAAGCCATGATCTCGGGCTGTTGAGTCGGTGGGGATGTTTGTTTGAGAGGAATCGGAATAGGAAGAGGGGTGGTCCCTCTGCTTTGTTGGCGACTTAACAGAGTATCCTGAAGAGCAAGGATAAAGGACCGAGCGGTCGGGAAGCGATGGAGAGGATTCGTCGCCAACGCCCACTGAAAAATTTGATCTACATTTTCCCCCAACCCGGAAGAGGGGACGGGACTGTGACAGTGTTTGTAGCCCACAGCGACGGGAGTGTTTCCACTAAAGGGAACGGTTCCCGTCAACGTTTCATAAGCGACGATGGCAAAGGAGTAGAGATCGGACGGTATGCCGGCTTCTTTGCCCTCCCAAAGTTCCGGTGCCATATATTCGGGCGTGCCGACTAACACACCCGTTTTGGTCAGCCGCTCGGTGCCGACGATTCGGGCGATGCCAAAGTCCATCAACTTGGCGGTTCCATCACCACTGATGAGAATGTTATTGGGTTTTACATCCCTGTGGATCACACCTTTTTCGTGAGCGTAGTCCAAAGCCGATGCAATCGGACTCAGCAAAGAGACAGCCTCTTCAGGGGGCAAGGCTCCTCTCTTCTTGATCAGCGATCCCAAATCGTCTCCGTCCACATATTCCATAACGATGAAGATTTGACCTTGATCTTCCCCTGCCTCATAGACGGTGACGATATTAGGATGCTGAAGAGAAGCGGCAATCCGTGCCTCTGAGAGAAACCGTTCTGCCACACCGGGTTCGCCGGCAAGGTGTGGGGAAAGGACCTTGATGGCCACTCTGCGCTGAAGATGGGGATCATAGGACAGATAGACCGTCCCCATACCACCCCTGCCGATTTCCTTTATCGTGTGGAAGCGACCGATCAGTCCCTTCGCCATCGCCAGCACCCTATGTGGTATATTCGGCGTTGAACCGGACATAATCCACCGTCAGGTCACAGGTCCAGACACTCCACTTTCCCGACCCGATTCCCAAGTCAATGACGAGAAAAATGTCCCGATTCTCCTTGAGCCAGTGATGGACCCGACCTTCGTCAAAGGGGACCGGTTCTCCTTTGTCCAAACACAGAAAGTCGCCCACCTGGATGGTCAGGCTCTCCAAACGCACCTTAGCCGGTGCCCTGCCCACCGCCGCTGCGATCCGACCCCAGTTGGGATCGTTGCCAAACAGCGCTGTCTTCACCAGAACCGAATTGGCAACGGTCAGCGCAACGGCACGAGCGTCCTTATCTGACTCGGCACCTTTGACCCGAATCTCCACGAATTTGGACGCTCCCTCACCGTCCCGCACAATCAACTGCGACAATTCCTGACAAAGGGTCGTTAGGACTGATTGAAAGACAGGGAAGTGAGGGGAGTCAAGGCTGATGGTCGGTCCACCGCCCTGCCAGTTGGCAAGGAGAAAAACAGTGTCGTTAGTGGAGGTGTCACCATCTACCGCAATGCTATTGAAACTGCGGTCCACCGCATAGCGAAGCGCCTGTTGGAGGGCTGTTTTCTCTACCCGAGCGTCTGTGGTCAGGAAAGCCAGCATCGTCGCCATTTGGGGGGCAATCATTCCTGCCCCTTTCGCTATACCGCCGATGCGCACTTCGCTGCCTCCAACGGCAAAACGCAGGGCCCTGCTCTTTGGGAATGAGTCGGTCGTCAAGATCGCTTCCGCAGCGTCTTGACCCCCGTTGCGGGAAAGGAGTTGGGTCGCTTGCCGAATGCCGCTGATGATCCGGTCCATCGGAAGGGTCCGACCGATGATGCCGGTAGAAGCGACCAAAACTTGGTGGGCAGGAATTTCCAGCGCCCGACCTGTTTCCTCGCACATTTTTCGGGCATCTTCTATCCCTTTTGCGCCCGTGCAGCAGTTAGCATTGCCGCTGTTGACAACGATGGCCCGGACCATCGCTTTTCGGGGTTTCAAATTCTCTTTACTGACCAAAACGGGTGCGGCTTTCACTTTGTTGGTTGTGAAGGTCGCCGCAGCGACGCAAGGCGTTTCGCTGACAATCAGCGCCAGGTCTTTGTTACCTGTCGTCTTAATGGAGCAGGCGACACCACTGGCTAAAAAACCTTCCGGGCTGGTGACTGATCCGTTCTCTATCCACTCCCAGTCCATCGCACTCCCTCTGCCTTGACAGGTTGCTATCAAGTTTGGAATCCTTATGGCACCATTGATAGGTGGGTTTGTCTGATGAAAGTCGTCCTCATAGATGTCGGAACCAACGCCGTCCGCTACTTGTTGGCGCGCAAAGAGAAAGAACAATGGACCGATGAGGAGACCGGCGGTTTCATCACGGGTTTGGGCAGCCAAAGGGATCCCGACGGCAACCTGTCAAAGCGCGCAATGGTCGCCACCCAACAGGCTGTTTCCTACCTTCTCCAACAACTTCGCAAGAAAGAGCCAAGCCGGATTATGGTGATGGCGACGGAAGCGGTCCGGTCGGCGAAAAACGGTGCGGAATTTGTGGAGATGCTGACAAAAGCCGTAGGGTTACCGATAAGGGTCCTATCGGGTGAGGAGGAGGCTTATCTCTCTTTTCTCGGCGCCACTTCGGGGCTCCGAATGGGCTTTCGTGGTGATTCCCTTTTTGCCGTTGCCGATGTCGGTGGCGGTAGCACAGAGATTTCCTTTGGCAGGCAAGGAGCGCCCAGTCAGTTCCTCACTTTCCCCGTCGGGTCACGGGTCCTTACTGAAAAATTTCTCCTCTCCGATCCTCCCGAGGTAGTGGAAAAGGAAAAAGCCATTGCCTACGCTCAAGAGACGTTACAGGCAGCAAGCCCAGATCTGCATCGGTCGGAGATCTTAGTCCTTGCCGGCGGGACTGCCTGCAACTTGGCTACCCTGCGCCTTAACCTGACCCGGTTTGAACCCCAGAGAATTCACGGTCTACCCGTTCGCAGGGAAACCGTTGACTACTGGCTTAACCTTTTGTCTTCCGTTCCCGCCGAGGAAAGGAAACAGGTGAAAGGGCTGGAGGTGGGTAGGGAGAAGGTGATTCTGGGTGGCTTGATCCTGTTAAAGGTCGTGATGGATTTAGCAGGGAAAGAGACGGCGCTGATCAGCGCCCGCTCCGTCCTTCACGGCGCCCTGCTGTCCTTCTTTTAATCCCGTCTCTCTCCTTGCTAACCCCCGCTGGTCAGAAGGGGATGGTGACTCTTCAGCCATCGGACGGTCCTTCTAACAGCATCTTGAACCCAGACAGGGGAAGTTGTCGGTGTCCGGTCCTTGAGATGAGCCAACAAAACGCCATAGGAGCGGGCTTGCGGCTTCCAATTTTCGGGCACCTGATCGGGAAGTTCGCGATCCAACATCACGGCAAGAGCCAAGGTCCACCCCCGACACACATTGGCCACATCATACCCCCCGCCCCCAAGAGCGACCCAAGGGAGTCCCATCTGCTTCAGACCCTTGACGACCTCCAGGAAGGAGAAAGTTGTCAATTGCCAGTGAGTCAAAGGATCGCCCCGAAAGGTATCTACTCCTAACTGGGAGACGATAACTTCCGGCTGGAAACGCTCTAACGCTACCCAGAAAATCTCGTCCAAAACGTGCCGGTAAACGTCGTCGCCCGATTCAGGCGGGAAGGGGACATTGAGGGTGAATCCCAGACCCTCGTCTTGCCCCATCTCTGTCTCAAAGCCCGTTCCGGGAAAAAGATACCGTCCGCTCTCGTGGAGGCTGATGGTTAACACGGAAGGGTCCGAATAAAAAGCCAGTTGCACCCCGTCGCCGTGATGAGCGTCGATGTCCACATAAGCGATTCGCGAAAATCTCTTTTTGAGCCGATAGATGGCGACGACTGGATCGTTGAGATAGCAAAATCCCCAGGCAAAGGACGGCATTGCATGATGAAATCCTCCCGCCATATGGAAGGCGATGGATCCTTCTCGGGAAACGATCTTGTCGGCGGCGACGATAGATCCCCCGGCAGCCAAAAAGGAGGCATCAGCAACACCGGTGATCAAAGGGCAATCAGAGGTGCCAACACCGTGTTGTCCTAACTCGGGGAACCAAACACCGCTGTTGGCTTTTTCCAAGGCAGCCAGATAATCTTCGTCGTGAAAGACGGTCAACTCATCGTAAGTAGCGGGTCTGGGAGCCACCACATAAGCCTTCTTGGCTTCCCCCTTGCCACCACTTGTCCCCTCTTTCCCAGACCCGCTCAGAAGATCATATTCTTCTTGCAACGCCTGAGTTAGGCGCAACCGCCAGATTTTGAGGGGATGCCCTTGCCCGTAATCATACGACCAGAAGGGTCTCGTGTCAACAAAGAAGACGATCCCCGTCTGCCGAGCGCTCTCAGCCTCCTTGTTCGGATCTGGCTCTCTGCCAATCGTCAAATCCCTTGCGAACCTCCTCGGCACTGGTTTGCAGGGCTGATAATTCTGCCTCGGTTAACTTAAGTTCAATGACTTTCTCTACACCCGACTGACCCAGTATGACAGGGACACCGATAAACACACCATCCAACCCATATTCACCTTGCAACAACACACTGGCAGGTAAAAGGCGTTTCTTATCCCGAACAATCGCCTCCAC
>JANXBO010000055.1 GCA_025057575.1 Candidatus Caldisaccharidevorator malaysiensis | reverse complement strand
GGCGCTAACGCAACGGATGGAACGGGTGGAGGCACAGATAGAGGCGCTAACGCAACGGATGGAGCGGGTGGAGGCACAGATAGAGGCGCTAACGCAACGGATGGAACGGGTGGAGGCACAGATAGAGGTGCACTCGCAAATCCTGGCAAGTCTGATGGAACGACTTGATTGGGTCGTGGAACGGCTGGATTGGGTCGTGCAGAGATTGGAGCGTCTGGAGGAACGGGTCGGGCGGTTAGAGGAGAGGTGGGGACTGGTCCACGAGGAAGCCGCCCAAAACCTCCTTCCAATACTTTTGAGACGAAAAGGCTGGTCGGTTAGTAGGGTCACCCCTCTGGTTTTTGACGGCGAAGTTGATCTGATTGCTCAAGTAGAGGTAGGCGATCAAAAGTTTACGGTAGTCGCTGAGGTAAAGGGGCGGGTGATCGGCACCAAGCCCTTTGAAGACTTGCTGAAAACGATTACTTCCCATCAATTTCTTATGACCATCCGAAAGATGGGTTATCCGGAACCCATCGTGCCCATCGTTTTTGGAATGGTGATCTATTTTGATGCAGAGGAGCATGCCAAGCAATTTGGTGTGGGTCTCTACAATCCCCACGGAGAACTCGTGGAACCTCCCCTCTCTTTTCTTAAGGGTGAGTAGTAAAGCGCTTCTCCGACAGCAGCCCCCTGACCGATTGATCGGTGAGCGACGATCGGGGTTCTTCACGACACGATAGGAACAAATGGGTAGACATAGTCTTCGCCAACTGGTTCGTTAAAGGACCGATGGGCAATGCTTTCTATTGGCATCGTCGGACTTCCAAATGTTGGGAAATCTACTCTTTTCAATGCCCTAACAAGGGGGCACGCAGCGGTTAGTAACTATCCCTTTTGCACTATTGATCCCAACGAAGGCATTGTTGCGATTCCTGACCCCCGACCCTATGAACTGGCGCGTTTGGTGGGGCAAGAAAGGGTTGCACCTGCCACGGTCCGGTTTGTAGACATTGCGGGTCTTGTGAGAAATGCTCATAAAGGAGAGGGGTTGGGCAATCAATTTCTTAGCCACATTAGGAGCGTAGATGCCATCGTTCACTTGGTGCGGTGTTTCGCCGATCCCAATGTCGGTCATATAGAAACAACGGTGGACCCCGTTCGGGATGCTGAGGTCGTGGAACTGGAATTGATAATGGCGGACTGGGAACTGGTGGAAAGGCGGCATTCCCGAGTGGGGAAAATGGCGATGAGTGGTGTCGCCGATGCCAAGGAGGAAGCCGCTGTTCTTGAGAAGATGCTGACACACTTGCGGGGCGGTCGTTCGCTGAGAACCCTGCCTCTGTCATCAAAAGAGAGAGACCTGGTCAAGGGCTATCAACTGCTGACGCTTAAACCTGTCATCATCGTCGGCAATGTGGATGACAGCGATGAAAGTCGCCAAGCCTTTCGTCAGTTAGACGAATGGAGTCGGACCCATCGCTATCCCTGTCTGCCGATTAATGCCAAATTGGCATATGAGTTTAGCCTTTTGTCGGAAGAGGAAGCGAAAGAATTGGCACCCCTCTTCGGTGACGAAGCGGAAGCTCTGTCCCGACTGATCCGCACCGCGTTCTACACTCTCAAAGCCATTCAGTTCTTCACTGCCGTCGGGAAAGAAGTGACTTCCTGGGTCGTAGACGAGGGGACACCCATCGTCAAGGCTGCGGGGCGCATTCATTCGGATATGGAGGAAGGTTTTATTAGGGCGGAAGTCGTTTCTTTTGAAGACCTCAAAAAGGCTGGTTCTTGGGAAAAAGCCCGCCAAGAGCACCTGGTGTTTATTCGGGGGAAAGATTACATCGTGCAAGACGGGGACGTAGTGATCATTCGGTTCGCTCCTTCGCGTCGGGCAGGATCCTGATGGTTTCGCCAAGTCTGATGACTCGGGTCCTACACTTAGGCGGGTGATGCCTTTTGTCACAGTCTAAGCAACCGAAAAAGGTTACCCTAAGGAGTTTGTTGGAAAAAAAACAAGCAGGAGAGAAAATCGTCTGCATCACCGCTTACGATTATCCAACAGCGATGCTGGTGGATAATTCTGGGGTGGACTTGATCCTGGTCGGGGATAGCGTTGCCAATGTGGTTTTGGGCTATGAAAGCACTTTTCCGGTTACGATGGAGGAGATGCGTCACCATCTTCGGGCGGTCAAGAGAGGTGTTCAGCGAGCCTTCCTCGTGGCGGATATGCCGTTCCTGTCCTATCAGACCAGCCTGTCTCAGGCGATAGAAAATGCGGGTCTTTTTCTGAAGGACGGTGCCGAGGCAGTCAAACTGGAGGGGGGCACGGCTCCCATTGTGGCGGTGGCGCAGGCGCTCACTGATGTGGGGATCCCTGTTATGGGTCATTTGGGTTTCACACCCCAGTGGCTGCATCAGTTCGGGGGACCTCGGATAAGGGGTCGGCGAGGAGAAGAAGCACTGGAACTGATCCGAATGGCAGACGAACTTCAACGGGCGGGCTGCTTTGCTCTTGTTCTGGAATTGGTCCCACGAGAGGTTGCTGCGACCATCACGGAGAGGCTGACGATCCCCACCATTGGGATTGGTTCGGGACCGGATTGTGACGGTCAGATATTGGTCCTTCACGATATGATCGGTTTATTTCCCGGTTGGGCACCACGGCATGCGAAACGATACGCAAATGTGGGCGATCTAATCCGACACGCTGTTGCCACCTATGCCGAGGAGGTGGCAAAGGGTCTTTTCCCTACCTCTGAGCACTTTGTCAGTATGCCCCCCGATGAATGGGAAAAAGTGCACTCCGCTTTGAAAGAAAAAAGGAGTGTCTAAAGGAGGCGCTACGGACCGTCACTTTTTGACTAACTCAGCAATCTTCTGAGCCCCGTCCTCCATCGTAGGGGCCCAAATCAATGGAGTCCCTTCCAACAAGCGGCGTCCTTCCTCTTCCCTCGTGCCGGTCAGGCGAACCACGCACGGGACCGCTAAGTCCACACCTTCCAGGGCTTGGAGGATCCCCTTGGCGACCTCGTCGCATCGGGTGATGCCACCAAAGATGTTGATGAAAATCCCCTTTACCTGGGGATCCTTTAGGATCAGGGTCAAACCTTCTCGCACCACATCGGCTCTGGCTCCCCCACCGATATCCAAAAAGTTGGCGGGCTGGGCACCGGCTCGTTGGACGGCATCCAATGTGGTCATCGTCAGTCCGGCACCGTTACCGATGATTCCTACCTCGCCTTGAAGTCGCACATACGCCAGCCCTTTCTGATGAGCCTCTCGCTCCAAAGGATCTTCTTCCACCTCTTCTCTCCATTGCGCAATCGCCTTTTGGCGATAAAGAGCGCTGTCATCAAGAAGCAACTTGGCGTCGGCGGCGATGAGGCGCCCGTCTTTCGTCAGCACCAGTGGGTTGATCTCCGCCAGGGTGGCATCCGCCTTAGCGAAAAGGGCATACAGGTTTCGGGCAATGGCAACAAACGGGGTTAACAGGTCAGGACTGATCCGAATCTTCCGAGCACACGCCCTTATCTGAAAATCGCAAAGTCCTAAGAAAGGGTCCACTGGCACTTTTGCGATGGCGTCTGGCTGGGTTAGGGCCACCTCCTCTATATCTACTCCACCCAAAGCCGAAGCCATCAGCACTGTTCTTTCCAGAGAACGGTCCACAATCAGACCCAGATAAAACTCGGTACTGATTGGCAGTGCTTCTTCCACCAGCACCTTCTCAACGGGGAGCCCCTTAATCCTCATAGACAAGATTCTCTCCGCTGCCTGGAAGGCTTCTTCTGGTCCGGAAGCAATTTGGATGCCCCCTGCTTTTCCTCTCCCTCCCACTAAAACCTGGGCTTTGATGGCGACGGGGAAGCCCAAATCCGTCGCAATCAAACGGGCTTCCTCTGGGGAGTTAGCGACTTGACCCCGAGGAATGGGAATCTGATGTTGTGCGAAAAGGGCTTTCGCTTGATACTCGTGGACCTTCATCCTCTCCGCCTCCTGCTTGTTCTTTCCCCCTCATCTCGCTCATAAGTTTCGCCTTTGCCGTGCCGATGTGCAACAATAGGCGATGAGTCAAAGTCAACGATCGGATCAAGGGGTGACTTTTCTTGCTTTCTGGCTTCCTCGGGAAAATGGTAAGGGAGAACCTGGCAAAGGTCCATTCTCGGGCAGTGGAGAAAATGGACGAACTGAAGAATATGGAGTTAATCGGTCAGGCTGGGGGAGGTGCGGTTACCGCTGTTGCTTCAGGACTCGGGGAACTGAAGAGCATCAGGATTGACCGGGAAAAACTGGACCCAGTTGACTGGGACCTGCTGGAAGACCTCATCGTGGTCGCCGTGCGGGAAGCATTGGGGAAGGCGGAAGAGGAGCAGAGGAAAGCCGGCGAGGAAGTTCTCAAGGACTTTCCCTTAGCAGGGCTCTTAGGACTGGGCAGGTGACCGTTCTTTGGGTCGGGACCAGCCCTCGTCGCTGACGGTCCTCCTTCGGCGCCTGGAACGGTTACCCGGGATCGGACCGAAGAGCGCCCTAAGAATCGCACAGTATCTAATCAGTCAGCCTCAGTCGGAAATAGAAGGCTTGATTGAAGCGCTCGTCCGGGTGCGCCAGTCCCTTAGGCTGTGTCGTCAATGTTTTAACTTCGCCGACGGCGAATTGTGCTGGATCTGTCAGAACAGCGAGCGAGATCCGACAACTATCTGCGTCGTGGAGACCCCTGCGGACCTTCAAGCCATTGAGACGGCGGGCAATTACAAGGGGCACTATCATTGCCTTCACGGGGTCATCGTTCCCATTGAAGGTGTGGGTCCCGATGACCTGAAGATAAATAGCCTGCTGGATCGGGTCAAGGGCGGCAGAGTGAACGAGGTGATCCTTGCCCTCAGCCCTACTCCGGAAGGGGAAGCCACTGCCCATTACATTGCCCGATTGGTTCGCCAGGAAGGGGTTCGGGTAACTCAGTTGGCAATGGGTCTCCCCGCCGGTGCCTCTCTCACATACGCTGACCAACTGACGATTGCGCGGGCACTGGAAGGAAGAAGGGAACTTTGAGGGCGACGATCGTTCGGACGACGAAACTAAGTGAGGCGCTCAATATTTGCCTCTAATCGCTTCCTGCTTTCCTCTGGCAACTGGGCGGCAACGGCGGTCATCATTTGACGGCACGCCTGGAGGGTGGTCTTGACAATCACTTCTTCAATGTCCGTTCCTTCCGCCGAAAAGGAAAGGGTCCATTGCTGATCGTCCTGACTGACGGAAACAGAAAGGATTTTGTCATCTTTAGTCCAGACGAAAGTTTGAACGCCTCCGATGCCGCCCGCTTCTACCTTTTCAACAAAACCGTCTTCCGCCATTTGAGTCATAAGGGCATCGCAGAAGGCACCGCCTATCGGTGCTGGAAGAAAAAGGGTGACACTATCGCTCATCACAAGTTTTTCTCCTTTTTCCTCAGACTTTCTCCGGGCAGCCGGTAGAGGGGGACCAAAAGGATCGGCGCCAGGAAGGTCGTCACGAAAGTCATCATAATGGCGACCCCAAATTCCATCGGGTTGAGGATACCGTAGCCCAAACCCATACCGGCGATAATGAGAGCCACCTCGCCTCGGGGCATCATTCCGATTCCCGTCCGAAGACTGGCGAGAGGGGTAAAACCGGCAGCATAAGCAGGCAGACCGCAACCACCGACCTTGCTGATGATCGCTGCCAGAGAAATAGCACCACCAAAGACCAGTTGTTGACTCATCTGTTTCAGATCCACCATCATCCCCATTGAGCAAAAAAAGATCGGCACCAGTGCGTGAACGACAGGCGTTAGGGAACGGATCATTTCCTCTGCCAAATGAGTTCGTGAGAAAGCCAATCCCACGGCGTAGGCACCAATGATCATTGCCAATTTTCCGACGCTCTCCGTCAGCGTGGAAACGAGAAAGCAGATGCCAATGGTGAGACCAAGGAAAGCGCCGGGGCTCCGAAACCAGGAGAGCGCCTTCGCCAAATGGGGGGCCGCCCACACAGCAACGGCGGTCAGTCCCAGCCAAAAACCGAAGGACTTCACTGATAGCCAGAGCAGTTGAACCGGCTGAACTTCCCCCGCTCGCACGACGCTGACGACAATGGCAAGGATGATGATCCCCAAAACATCATCAATAACCGCAGCGGCAAGGATGGTGACGCCCTCCGGTGACGCCAGCCGTCCTGTTTCCGTTAAGATTCGTGCCGTGATCCCAACCGAAGTAGCGGTCATCACCGATCCCATAAAGAGCGCCGGTGGTCCGAATAGACTCTCGGAAAATCCGAACGCATAGGTCAGCCACGCTCCGAGGAAAAAAGGAACGAGGGAACCACCCAAACCGACAAAGAAAGCCGTTACCCCAAACCGGAGAAAAAGGGAAAAGTCCGTCTCCAAACCCGCCCCAAACAGAAGCAGGACGGCTCCTACTTGGGCGATCGCCCAGATTTCCGGAGACAGGCTGATGCCCTGGGAGCCGTGCCCCTCAGCACTAAAAAGAGGCTCGGACATCCCGGGAAGGTAAATCAGACTGCCCAGTGCGAAGGGTCCGATGATGACCCCTGCCACCAATTCCCCTAAAACGGACGACTGTTTGAGGTAGCGCTCAAAGAATTCGCCCAGAAGTTTAGATGCTAACAAGATCACGCCCAACTGGGCGATGAAATGAGCCGCCCGTTCTACCAAAGATGTTTCTCCCATATCCAGACTCCTTGGGGTGACATTATTGCACTTTAAAAAATTTCCCGTAGCCCCCTATTAATTTCCCTTTTCCCTTCCATCTGTTGCCTGCTGGGCGCACTAATCTTCCTTTATCAATTAGGAGGCTTAGGAAGCAATGACAGAGAAAACTTTAGACCGGAAAGATTTGACGAGAGCCCTTTCGGTGAAAGCCAACATTTTGCGCCGTCACTGCATCCGGTCCACGACAAAAGCGGGGTCGGGGCACCCGACGACCTGCCTTTCGGCTGCCGATTTGGTGGCAGCCCTTTTTTTCCACGCTATGCGGTTTGATCTCCGTCACCCAGATCATCCGGTTAACGACCGTTTTGTTCTGTCTAAAGGTCACGCCGCCCCTCTCCTTTACGCCGCCTGGGCAGAGGCGGGGGCTTTCCCTGCTGATCATTTAATGACCTTAAGAAAGGTAGATTCGGACCTTGAAGGGCATCCGACCCCGCGCTTTCGCCACGCAGAAGTTGCCACCGGATCGTTAGGTCAAGGTCTGTCCATTGGGGCAGGAATGGCGCTGGCAGGAAAGATTGATGCTTTGCCTTACCGAGTTTATGTGCTTTTGGGGGATGGCGAGGTTGCCGAAGGCGCCGTTTGGGAGGCAGCCGCTTTTGCTTCTTACTACCAGTTGGGCAACCTGACGGCGATCGTTGATGTCAATCGGCTCGGTCAAAGTCAACCGACCATGCTCCAGCACGACATAGACCGATACGCCGAGAGATTTTCTGCCTTCGGTTGGTTTGTGGAAAAAGTGGACGGTCACGATATGGATGCGCTTATTAATGCCCTTGATCGGGTCACCTCTGTAACGGACAAGCCGACGGTGATTTTGGCAAAGACCGTCAAGGGCAAAGGGGCACCGGAGGTGGAGGACAAAGACGGCTGGCACGGAAAAGCCTTGCCTTCGGATCTGGCGGAAAGGGCTTTGGCGAACCTTCAAGGAGACGAGTCGGACCATCTGTTGGCGTCGTCTTTGACCCTTCAACCTCCCGATGGTTCCTTTCGCTTAAAGGACCTTATTTCAGAAGCCCAAGAGCCCATCGGCACCGTTTCCTTGCCCCGATATAAGAAGGGCGCTATGGTTGCGACCCGAGAGGCTTACGGTGACGCCCTCGTTGCCCTCGGTGCTGCCTATCCGGATCTGGTCGTCCTTGATGGTGATGTGAAGAATTCCACTTTTTCGGAAAAGTTCTTTGCTGCGTATCCCGACCGGTTTTTTGAATGCTTCATCGCCGAGCAGAATATGGTCGGGGTGGCGGTCGGGTTGGCAGCAAGAGGGAAGCGACCGTTCCTTTCCAGTTTCGCCTGCTTCTTGACGAGAGCCTTTGACTTCATCCGGATGGCCGCCATTGGCAGGGCTCAAATCCGAATCTGCGGTTCCCACGCAGGTGTCTCCATTGGTGAGGATGGACCGTCTCAAATGGGGCTTGAGGATTTGGCAATGATGAGAGCGATACCCAAAGGGGTCGTCCTCTATCCCTGTGACGCTGTCTCTTGCGTTCATCTGGTTAACGAAATGGCCCGATACAATGGCATCTCTTACATAAGAACCACGAGACCAAAAACGCCGGTCCTTTACGACAATGAGGAAGAGTTTCCTATCGGCGGCTGTAAGGTTCTTCGGTCATCGCCCAAGGACAGACTGACGATCGTCGCTGCGGGGGTGACCGTTTTTGAATCCTTAAAAGCCGCTCAAATCCTTTCTGACAAGGGAATCTCCGTGCGGGTCGTAGACCTCTACAGCGTGAAGCCCATAGACAAAAACACGCTCTTAAGTTGTGCACGGGAAACCGGGAACCTGGTGGTGACGGTAGAGGACCACTATCCGGAAGGAGGATTAGGAGAAGCCGTTGCTTCCGCCGTGGCGCCGGAGGGCATCAGGGTCCACCAAATGGCGGTCGGGGACATTCCCCGATCGGGAAAGCCGGAGGAATTGATGGACCTATACGGCATCAGCGCTCGCCATATCGTGGCAAAAGTTCTCTCTCTCGTCAAAGATGATCATTGAACCATCGGACACTAAAACGAAGGAGGTCACCTGATGACGGTCACAGTGGTCGATACCTATCCGAAAGTGTCGGAAGAGGACCAGAGGCTGAGGAGAGCCTTAGCCGCCTTTGAAGACGGGCGCATAGACGGTGAGGAATTAGACAGAGTCGCCACCCAGGTTGCGGAAACGGTAATTAAAGAACAGGTAGAGGCAGGAGTCCAGTTGGTGACGGACGGTCTGATCCGTTGGGACGACCCCATCAGTTATTTGGGGCAAAAACTGGCAGGGACCAAAAGAGGCGGTCTGCTAAGATGGTTTGACAACAACTTTTACTTTCGTCAACCGGTCATTGTGGGAAAACTGGAGCGCCCGTCGCCGATGTTGGTGGATGAGTGGAAGAAGGCATCTCAGGCAGCCTACCCGACTCCGGTCAAACCGGTCCTGACCGGTCCCTTCACCTTCGTCGTCCATTGCCTCAATGAGTATTACCCGTCCTTTGAAAACCTGTTAGAAGAGGTAACCGATCTGTGGAAGCAAGAGATCAAGGACCTGGCGGATGCCGGTGCCCCTCTCGTCCAAATTAATGAACCCTCCATCCTTTTCCATCCGGATAACACCGATTTATGGATGTCGTCCCTTCGCCGGCTGGCTGAGGACAGCCCCTGTCTCTTAAGCCTTTACACCTTTTTTGCCGACCCATCGGCGGTTTACGACAGTATCCTGTCCCTTCCCTTTCCAATTATCGGCTTGGACTTCTGTAGCGGTGAGGAGAACAGAACTTGGGAACTTATCAAGGATTGCCCTAAAGACAAGACCTTTGCCTGCGGCATCGTTGACGCCCGCAACATAAGAGCGGAACCGGTGGACCAGTTAGCCCGGCAAGTGGACGACCTTTTGGACCGACTGGGTGAGGAAATTCATTTCAACCCCAATTGCGGTTTGGAATTCCTTCCCCGGTCCGATGCCCGCAACAAATTAAGGCATCTTGCTCAAGCAGTCTCTCAAGTTGCCGGCGACCGGCGCCTCCCTCAGGAAGAGGAATAACTTTTGGGGACGACTCTCTCACCCGACTCCGACGATTGGACCGCAGCAAGGGCGACTGCCAGGGTTTTTAGGTTATCCCGACCGGAAACCATTGGTTCGTCGTTTTCTTGGATCGCCCTCATCAGTTCTCCCATCGTGCCGGCGAAGGCGTCGGGAAACCAGGAACCCTTCAGTTTGAGGTGGAGGGCACTTGCCGGACCCTCTTTGAGGGCGACGGTTACCTCCGTTGCCGTCCCACTCAGCCAACCATCGGTTCCATCAATAATGAACTGATAAGTCCAGTCCCGCCCTTGAACGACGTCATTGAACCAAAGGTTCGCCATCAAGTGGCGGTCAAACTCCAAGTTGATGCTGTAGACGAGGGGGGCGATGGCTCTTTGACCCGGCATATAGACGGTCGTCGCATAAACCCCTGACGGTTCCTTTCCGGTCCAATACCTCATCAGGTCCAAATAGTGGATTCCGTGGTCAATGATCAGAAAGTTCGGCGTCTGAGCAGGCCAGCCGGAATCCTGATTGCCCCGAATGTGGTGCGTGCAATGGTAGACAGTGCCCAAGAAACCTTTTTCCACCAACAGTTTGGCGAACCGATGACCCGGAGCGTAGCGGGCTTGCTGGTTAATCATCAACTTAACGCCGGCCCGCTCACACGACTCCACCATTTCCACTGCGTCCTCCCACCGATGGGCAAAGGGTTTCTGAAGGAGAATATGCTTGCCCGCTTGGGCGCAGGCATTGACAATTTCCACCCTTCCCTCCTGATGGATGGCTATATCCGCAATCTCTACTTCGGGCAGGTCTAATAGGCGGCGGTAGTCGGTAAAGAATTGGGGGATGGAAAACCGTTCGGCTGTGGAACGCGCCGCTTCCTCCACCACATCACAGCAGGCGACCACCCGAAAGCCTGCCTGCTGGTAAGCCGGAAGATGGGCACCGTTCATAATCCCCCCGCATCCGATGACTCCGATACCGTAGTCCTTTTTCTCTGGCAGTTTGATAGAGTAGTCAATAGAGACAATCTCCTCAAACAGTCCCAACACCCTCACTCCTCCTTTCCTCTCCTGGGCAAGAGTAGCACAAGGGCATCCCCATCGAGTCGGGTAACTTCACTCCAAATTTCTTATGGGTGATGCCGTCGGGGATCTTTGTTGCGGATTCATTAGTCCGGAGCCAGAGACGATCTTTTTGCGCTAAGAGACCTTGTCTTCATCGGTTAAGCAACTCTTGTGTCATAAGGAGCCGCGCTGTGAGTCATTCATTGACAGCCGGAAGACCATCTGTTCGTTGCGAAGCCTCTGCAAAACCCTATTCCCATTGAAACGAACCAAAGATAAATTAACCGTCCGATGAAGGGGAAAAGTCGTATCGCCGTCACTACCGTTGTCGGCGCCGTCGTGATGGTGGTGATTTGTTTTTCTAAAGGAGGTCTTGGAGCGATGGGTGAGGAGCGTTCGTTAGTCGTGCGCCTAAAGGGCTTGGGGTTTAGTGCCCGTTCCTGCCTGGTCCGGTTAACGGCAAAAAATGGAGACAGTGATCGAATCCGTCGGTCCGGCGAGGAGGAGCGTCCGGTGCAGGTGGACCGACAACCCGATGGCACCGCCACCCTTTACTGGATTGAAGACCAGGTGGGGGCTCAGGAGGAGCGACTGATTACTTTGGAGCCCGTCCAGGTTCCACTGGTGAGAAGGGTGTCTCTCATTCGGGACTCAAACCGAATTGGGGTTTTCTTTGACCGTGCTCTGTTCACTCGTTATTGGATCCAAGAAGTCGCTAAGCCTTTTTGCTTCCCGTTAACGCTACCGTCGGGAACGTGGCTGGTTCGTGGTTTTCCCGTGGAACCCAAACCCGGTGACTCTACCGATCATCCGCATCATACGGGCTTTTGGGTTGCCTACGGCAGCGTCAACGGCAACGACCTTTGGTCCGATCACGGCAAGATCGTCGTGCGAGAGGTTCTTGATCACACGGGCGGTCCGGTCTTCGGTCGCATCAGAACCTTGAACGAGTGGCGTGCCCGTGATGGGACCTTCCTGTGTGAGGAAGAGCGGGAGTTAGTCTTTTGGGAAAGTGCCGACGGTCGGATCGTGGACCTGACGATGACGTTTCGGTCGGAATCGGAAGTCACCTTCGGCGACACCAAGGAAGGGTTTGTCGCCATTCGCATCCCCGATTCAATGAGGGTGGACCGAGGCCGAGGGCACATTCTCAACGCCAACGGGGATCGGGATACGGCAGCGTGGGGCAAGAGAGCGCCCTGGTGCCTTTACTACGGCTTCGTCAACGGAGAAAAGGCGGCAATCCTGTTTCTGGATCATCCCGACAATGTGGGATTCCCCACCCCTTGGCACGTGCGGGACTACGGTCTTTTCGCCAATGGACCGTTTTGCCGAAAGGACTTTGGTCTGCCCCCAGAGCCGCTGGTTAAGGTTTTGCCCCAAAAGCCCCTTCGCTTGCGCTACCGGCTGGTGCTAATGAGCGATCATCCCGATAGAGAGGTGGTGCAGGAAATTTGGCAGGGATTTGCCCACCCGCCGGTCGCCCAACTGGTTAGCCACTAACCGAGGTTGATACTGATGTGCTTGGTGACGAGGAATTCCTTCAGTCCTTCCCATCCTCCCTCCAGTCCAAAACCGCTCTCTTTGACACCTCCAAAGGGGCATTGAAAGGTCGCAGGAGCAAAGTCCCAAACGCCGACCATCCCCGTCTCCAGTCGCTCGGAAACCTCAATCACCGTTTTCAGGTCGTTGGTGAGCACATAAGACGCAAGACCAGCCGGCGAATCGTTTGCCTCAGCGATCACTTGGTCGGTGTCCTCAAAGGGAAAGAGGGGCATCACCGGTCCGAAAGTTTCTTCACAAGTGATGACCATATCTTTGGTCACATCCGTCAAAACGGTCGGCAAATACCAAAAGCCTTTTTCAAACTCTTTCCCATCCGGACGACGCCCGCCCAATAGGAGAGTGGCGCCCTTTGAAAGGGCGTCCTGAGTATGCCGCTCTACCTTCTCCCGACCCTCTCGGCTGAAGAGAGGACCCACATCGGTTTCCGGATTCAGTCCGTTACCCAACTTCAGTTGCTTTGTGAATTCAACGACCTGGTCCACAAAGGCGTCCCAGATGTTCTGATGGACATAGATTCGGTTGGGAGAGATGCAGGTTTGACCGTTATTGCGGAACTTCGCCCGAACGGTCCACAAGGCAGCCGCCGCCACATCCACATCGGGAAAGACCAGGACCGGTGCGTGACCGCCCAGTTCCAATGAAAGCCTTTTGATCTGATCGGCAGCCTGCTGCATCAAGAGGCGCCCCACCCGAGTGGAGCCTGTGAACGTCACTTTGCGGACGCGGGGATCGGTGAAGAAGGGTTGACAGACAACATTGGGGTCCCCCGTAATCAGGTTGGCAACGCCGGGCGGGAGACCAGCGTCGTCCAAACAATGGAAAATCGCCATTGCCGTCAAGGGTGTCCGATGGTCGGGTTTGGAAACAACGGTGCAACCCGCCGCCAGGGCGGGAGCCACTTTTCTCGCCAACAGGTTGGCAGGGAAGTTCCAAGGCGTGATCGTGGCAACGACGCCGACCGGCTGGCGGATCAGCCAGTGCCGCTTGCTCTTGATCCAAGGTGGGACAATGTCGCCGTAGTTTCTCTTCGCCTCCTCTGCATACCACTCAAAGTAACCAGCGCAGATCTCTACTTCAACCTCTGACTCTTTAATCGGCTTCCCCACTTCCAAAGTCATCAGTCGGGCGATGTCTGACTTTCGGTCTCGGATTAGATCCGCCGCCTTTTTCAGTAGCGGCGCTCGGTCATAAGGGGTCAATCGGGACCATTCCGAAAAGGCTCTAACAGCCGCATCAATGGCTGCTTGGGCATCTTCCCGAGTTCCCTCGGGCACCTCCACGATTGTCTCTTCGGTGGCGGGGTTGATGATCGGTCGGTGCTCCTTCGCCGATCCATTGGTCCATTTGCCCCCCACAAACATTTGGAAAGCATCTTTCGGAACGGGAACCTCAGCAGCGACCATTTTCTTTTTCTCTCCTTCCCTGAAGGCTCTAACGAAAGATAATGACACTGAATTACCCTACGCCGACCAGCGGGTGCGATGACACAATCAAGGCGATGACGGTCCGAGGGACAGGCAGGGGAGAGAATGGTATGGTGAGGAGAAGAGACCTGCTGAAAATAGGCGCTGGTGCGTTGCTTTTCCCGCTTTTCCGCCGTTCCGTTCTCGGCGCTAACGAGACCGTCGGTGTCGGCGTGATCGGCTGCGGCGGGATGGGGCAGGCGCACATTGGAACCTTGATGGAGTTGGCGGCACAGGGGGAGAAAGTGAGGGTCGTTGGCGTCTGCGATGTCTATCGGAAGCGAGTGGAAGGAGCGGCGTCCTGGAGCAAGGCAAAAGCCTACTTTGACTATCGCCAGGTCCTGGATGATCCGGAAGTGGATGCGGTCTGCATCGTGACCCCCGATCACTGGCACACAAAAATGGCACTGGACGCTCTGGAAGCAGGGAAAGATGTCTACTGCGAGAAACCGATGACTCATTGGAAGCAGTTGACGGATCCTCTCAAGATTGCTGCTGCTGTAAACCGGCACCGGCGAGTTTTTCAGGTCGGCACTCAGGGAATGTCTGACAGTATTTGGGAACAGGTTGCCGAACTGATCAAAGCGGGCGAACTGGGGACAATCGTTCAGGCTCAGGCTGCCGATATGAGGGACGGGCACTGGGGCGTTCTCTGTGGATGCTGGCAAGACTGCGATCCTGATGCCCGACCCGATGTCAATTTGGACTGGGATATGTGGCTGGGGCACCGGTTCGGTTTGGCTCCCTGGCGTCCCTGGCACAGCGCCCGGTTTTTTGCCTATCGCATCTTTTGGGACTATTCCGGTGGTATCGGAGCCGATTGGTTTCCCCACATTTTGACGCCTTTAGTCCGCTCCTTAGGACTCGGGTTCCCTCATAAGGTCACCGCATCGGGGGGATTGTATCTGCCGGAGCATCAACTCCGATGGGAGGTTCCCGACATTTTTCAGATGATTGTGGAATACCCCAACGGTCCGTCCCTTCACTTGATGGCGTGTCTGGGCAACGCAACGGGGGCACCGATGATGATCCGAGGTTCCCGCGCGACTCTCGTCTTTGAGGGTGAGGGAGCGACTCTTTACCCAGGACAACGCAAGATCGTTCGGACCCGGCATGCCTCCTTACAAGAACATTGGCGGGACTTTCTCCGATGCGTCCGAACAAGGGAAAAGCCGCGCAGCAACGAGACCCTTGGCGTCTATGTGATGACCGCCATTAATCTCGGCATTCATTCCTACTTGAAAGGACGAACACTGACCTGGGACGGCAAGTCAATGAAGCCCGTCCTGAAACAGGAGGAGGGTTGATATGGCAAACATTAAAATCACCGTTTGGTCCGAGTTTACCGAGCCCCGCTCGGTCTACCCCAATGGGATTCACGGTGCTGTCGCTGACTATCTCAAAAGGGATTCCCGCCTTGAGGTCAGGACTTCTCAGTTATCCGATCCCGAGCAGGGACTGTCCACCGATTTACTGCAGCAGACCGATGTTTTAGTCTGGTGGGGGCACGCCAAGCACGGAGAGGTAGCAAACGAGCGGGTCCATCGGATCGTAGAGCAGGTTCGGGAGCGGGGAATGGGCTTCGTCGCTCTTCACTCCGCACACTACAGCAAGCCGTTTCAAGCAATCCTGGACTGCCCCGGTCATTTGGGGGGCTGGCGGGAAGCGGGGGAGGTAGAGCGCATCTGGATCGTTCAGCCTGATCATCCCGTCGCCAAAGGACTTCCGAATCCCATCGTCATAGAGAGTGAAGAGATGTATTCGGAGCCATTTGTCGTCCCGCCCCCCGAGGAATTGGTGATGATCTCTTGGTTCGCCGGAGGGGAGGTCTTTCGGTCCGCTTGCTGCTGGCACTCGGGGAAGGGGAGGGTCTTCTACTTCCGTCCTGGACACGAGACTTACCGGACTTTTTACCATCCGGAAGTCCTGAAGGTCATCGCCAACGGTGTCCTGTGGGCGGCCCGTGTGATTGGTTAGATCAGTCACCCTTTTTCATCTGGGCCTTCTTAAGCCGAAGTTCAAAAATCGGTTTAAAGGGTTCCGTCGCTCCTTCAGGAGGGTGGCAGGGGCGGTAGGGTCTTGTTATCTTGAATCATTTCCTTAAAGGTGACCCGGCGCCGTTCGTAAAGGGATTTGCGGATCATCAGCCCCACATAAGACGCAGCAGCACCGTTCTCAATGCCGCAGTAGACGGCTTTCGGATCGCCAGCGTGCACTGCATCAAAAAAGTTTCTCAAAAGTTCCCTGGTATCTCCCGGTTCTCCCTGACCGTAAATCCTCTCACCTGTTTTTCTCAGCACGATGTAGTTCCCCAGAAGGTCTGCAGCGCCTTCGGTTCCGATGATGTGGGTTGCCATTCCGGTAAAAGCCGGCGGGCTGATCCAGCCGTGCGTGTAGTGAACGACGAACCCCTTAGGATATTCCAATATGGTCGTGTAAAAGTCAGTTACATTTCTTTCCCTGTTATCCGGTTCCACCACATTCTGTCGCCCATAGGTGGTCGCCGCCAACGGGTGTTGACCGGTTACCCACCAAAGGAGGTTAAACTCGTGGACGGCTTGTTCCAACATCCAGTCGCCCGATAGTTCGCGACGGTTGAACCAGCCACCCAGACTACCCCAGCCGTTGTGACGATAAAATCGTCCTTCAATCAGTTCCCCAATGGCACCGTCCCGTATCCGGCGGACGATATCAGCCCTCTGTCGGCTGGCGCCCCACTGGAATCCGATTTGAACGACGACCTTCGGATTTCTTCTCTGCGCCTCCTGAATTAGTTCTATTTCCCTGACAGTGATTGCCATCGGCTTCTCTCCGTAAAAGTGCTTGCCAGCAGTCATTGCCTCCCGAAACATAATTCCGTGCCAGTGGCAGGGCGTGGCGATGACGCAACAGTCCACATCGTCCCTCTTCAGAATCTGTCGGTAGTGATAAGGTCCTTCGCCGTAAGCGTCGGGCGCTTTCCCACGGGACCGGCTCACCAGTTCCACTGCATTTTTAAGCCGGTCCGGGTTGATGTCGCACACCGCAATAACATCCACATCGGTAAAGGTCAGGACAGTTTCCAAGAGACCGGTCCCTCTCCCCCCAACACCGATAACAGCACACCGGAGGGACCGGACTTGCCCTTCCCAAGCCATAGCCGATGAGGTGACAACCAGTCCTGTGGCTGCCTTAAGAAAGTCTCTGCGGGCAATTGGGGACATTTCGCCATCCACTCCTTTCCAACCAAAAAGTTTCACGGACCTCTGCTGGGAGGGCGGGGCATTGGCTTAAAAAGAAGTTCGCCCCTCTCCATCAGCCGTCGTGCCTCGTTTGGCGTCAACGCCATAGTCGTAAAATCCGCAAAAAGATAGTAGTTTTTTCCCTGATGACGCCCTGGGTCCGGAATGTCTTTCCCGACGCCCGTCCTGTTGCGACCTTTCTGCGTGGTCTCGTAGATCAACACGACCTTCTCGGGCGGATACATCTCCGGAAACCATCGGGGTGCCTGCCATTCAGGGATCCAGGCTTCCGCGTTGAAAGCGTAACCATAGTCTTCTTTGCCCTCCTTGCCCTCTTTGTCCTTCACCTTCGGGCAGTGAAAGACCAATTCCCGCTGCCCTGGCGGGACAACGGACTCCAATGCGTCCATCCAGGTGGGGGCAGGCGGAAGGACATTTTCGTAGTCACGAGCATAGAGCCGGAGCGCCACCGCCAATCGGCCCAAACGCGTCTCGCAAAGGGCGGCTAAGTCGCTCTCCCTGCGGACCATTAGTTTTTCCTGAAGCCCACGACCAACGAAAAGCCAAAGAAGCAACCCAACGCCAGCGATGAAAAAAAACGCTACGAGCCTCATTGGCGCCCCATCAAGGCTTCTTTTAAAACCTCGGCTAAATGAAGAAGACGAGCAGGGATCCCGAACTTTTGGAGACCGTAGTAGAGTTGGACCAGGCACCCCGGATTGGCAGTGACCACGACTTGAGCACCGGTCCGTGCGATATTGGTCATTTTCCGTGCGAGGATTTGATCCGCGATCTCTTGCTGGAGAATGTTGTAGACACCGGCGCTTCCGCAGCACCAATCGGATTCGTCCAGTTCCACATATTGAATTCCTGGAATTTTTTGCAGAAGGCGCCTGGGGGCTTCCCGAATTTGCTGACCGTGGGCTAAGTGGCACGGATCGTGATAGGTAACCGTCCAAGGTAAGGGACGGAAAGGAAGGTTAATGTCATTTCGGTCCAAAAACTCGGAAAAATCAAAGACTTTGGCTGAAAAACTCTTTGCCTTGTCCACCCAAGCCGGGTCATCGTCGCAACTGTGATGATGGTAACTCTTCATTGTCGCCCCGCATCCAGCAGCGGTCACGATGATGGCGTCTAAGGGCTCGTGCCGGAAAAACGATTCCATTAAGGCTCGGGCAAAAAAAGTTGCCTCTTTCTCAAAGCCGCTGTGTGCCAAAA
>JANXBO010000054.1 GCA_025057575.1 Candidatus Caldisaccharidevorator malaysiensis | reverse complement strand
TTGGAGCGGTTCAAGGGATTAGTGGACGTGGTCGCTGTCAACGATCTGGCTGACGCTAAGACGAACGCTCACCTGTTTCGGTATGACACCAACTACGGGCGGTTTAACGGCTCCGTTGAGGTCAAGAACGGTTCGCTCGTGATTAATGGAGACGAGATCAAGGTCTTTACAGAGAAGGACCCGGCTAAGTTACCCTGGAAGGACTTAAAAGTGGACATTGTCTTGGAGTCAACAGGGGTTTTCACTGACGCCAACAAAGCCCGCGCTCACATTGAAGCGGGTGCCAAGAAGGTCATCATCAGTGCCCCTGCGACCAACGAGGACGTGACGATCGTCCTGGGTGTCAATCACAGTGCTTATGATCCGAACAACCATCATATTATCTCCAACGCCTCCTGCACCACCAACTGTCTGGCTCCTGTCTGCCGAGTGCTCCACGAGTCCTTTGGGATTGAATATGGGTTGATGACGACCGTCCACGCCTACACCAATGACCAAAGGATTCTGGACCTGGTTCACCGGGACCATCGCCGGGCTCGGGCGGCGGCGATGAACATCGTCCCCACGACCACCGGTGCTGCCAGAGCCATTCACCTGGTCATTCCGGAGTTGAAGGGGAAGATGCACGGCATCGCTCTGCGGGTGCCTGTCGCTACCGTCTCCGTCATTGACCTCAATGTCGTCACTCAGAAGAAGACGACCACGGAAGAATTGATCAGTGCTTTTCGGCAGGCAGCCCAAACGCCGTGGAAAGAAGGAGGGCTGGGCGGTATTCTCCGGGTGGAAGACGACCCCTGTGTCTCCTCAGACTTCAGGGGTGACGATTATTCTGCCGTCGTTGATGGCGACCCTGCCTTCACCTTTGTCGGTCCGGGCGGTATGGTCAAAGTCACCGCCTGGTATGATAACGAGTGGGCGTATGCCTGCCGAGTGGCGGATATGATCGCCTATATGGCAGAAAAGGGTGTTTAGGCGCCAAGGGAAAAGAGGCTTGCGGGCAGGCTTCCTGGAGGGGAGGACGGATGGGTGGTGGAGAGCACCGTTCAAAGGTTCTTGATTGGTGTGGACGAGGCGGGACGGGGGGCTTTAGCAGGTCCCGTCGTCGCTGCTGCCGTTCTCATCGCCGAACCAGAATGCGCTCTCCATCACCCTCTTGTTCGGGATAGCAAGACCTTATCGCCCAGGGAACGAGAAGAGGCTTTTGACTACCTTTTGAGCAGACTGATCTTTTTTGCTATCGGGTCCGCCAGCCCCAAGGAAATTGACCGCCTCAACATCCGACGAGCGACCTTGTTGGCAATGCGCAGAGCCTTGCAGCGACTTTTCAAAAAAATTCCGCTGTCCCCTTCCCGTCCCGTCCTTGTCCTCGTGGACGGGGACCCACTGGGCGCTTTGCCCTTACCGTGCCGCTTTGTTATCAAAGGCGATCGGACCCATCCCGTCATTTCCGCCGCCAGCATCATTGCCAAGGTCTCTCGGGACCGGTTGATGGAACGGATGGAGGGCAAGTTCCCTGGCTACGGTCTGGCGACCCACAAGGGTTATGCAACAGCGCAACACATCCAAGCCCTTCTCCAAAAAGGTCCATCCCCTATTCACCGCCTCTCCTTTCAGCCGGTCCGTCAGGTCCTTGCCAACGGAACGAACGACGGCAACCGTCTTTTTATCGTTGCGGAGGTTTGATTCCCTCCCTCTTCTCCGACAACCACCATTTGCCCTGTCAGTATCCCTGCGCTCCATCCCGATCATGCTTCCTCCATTGTGCAAAGGACTTGAACTATTAGGGGCTCGGTCACGGTGGTGGGAAAGTCAACAGGACGGATCCAGTTATCTGGGCATTCCGTCTCCGATGCTTCCTAATCCGCGGGACCAAAAGCTTTCAGTTCGGCGCAACTGGAGAAGGCTTGAGCCGGGTCGTCGCCACAAGCCGGCTTGCCGACGATCCGAACGCCATAGCAGGTAACTGGCTCGTTGAGGATCAGTTCAAAGGATTGTCCCTGACGCAGTCCCTTGGGGTCCGTCGCTGTCGTTGCCGGGTAAGTGTCAAAAGTGGCAATCGGCTCCCAAGGTCCTTCGGGCTGGCGGCGCACCTCCACTCTGGGCTTGCCCTCAGAAGTGTCAAACCAACCACCGTCGTGGTAGGTTTGACCGTGCAGAAAGACGATCCTTTGAACCGTCTGCGGGGTATCGCTCTCAACAGCGAACCAGTCCTCATCCCGTTTCGTTCCGTCGTAGGTGACGACCCAAGTTTGGGGATCCTCATCGCAGATGCTTCCGGCAACATTACCGACTCGGCTTCGGCTCTCTCGGCTGTAGGCGAATAGGGATTCTTCTGGGGCAGGTTGAGTCGGATCGGGAAGCCAAACCCGTATCCTACCCCCTCTGGCTCCCGCAAAAGCAAAATCGGTCAGCAAAAGAGGGAAGGGCTGCCCTGGCTTACCCTTGCGATGGATGATCCCTTCCGTTTCAAAAAGGACCGGTGCCATTTCTTTGTTTTCCTCAATCCTTTTCGGGACTATCTTTAACCGAGTCATCTGATCAGCGCTGATCGTCACTGCGTTGAAGAAGCGTCCCGAATCCTTGAGAAGGGACTCGTCAAGAGTAAGGATCAAAGGACCCCGCCGGATCGCAATCTTGCCTTCATTGATGCCCGACCCCTTAACCACTTCGGGGATCATCGGCGTTTCTATGAGAATGGTCTCTTCTTTGTCAGCCTCTACAGTCAAGTAGCGTCCTTGCAGACTGTCCAATTGCCAGACTTTCGTCCCTTTAGAGACCGTCCCGCTACGGACCCAGGTCGGCACTCTGAGCCGAATGGCGATTGGACGGGGCGTCTGCACCCTGAGGATGATGCGCCCATCGTAGGGATATTCGGTTTCCTGAGTCACCGTAATGGCTTTTTCCTTCAGTTCCAACTTGGATGGGCAATAAAGGTTGACCCGAATGCCGCCGTCTTCATCCAGGGAATAGATCGTGAACGGCAGGAAGGCGACCCCCCTCGGACCGCTGGAGGCACAGCAGTTGATGTCGTGCCGATATTCCTTGTGACCCTGAAGGGGCGTGAAGTAACACCAACGCCCCCCTGTCGGATGTTGAGCGCCCAACAGGTGATTGAAAATGATTGTTTCGGCGACATCCATAAATCGGGCTTCGCCGGTCTCCTGGAAAAGTTCCCAGGTTAACTGGAGCAGGGTGACCACGGCGCAGGTTTCCGCAACCGTGCCGCCGTTGGGTAAGTATCCATCCTCCTGAAAAAATTCTCCCAAACTCGTGCCACCGGTGATGTAGAGCCTGTTGGTGACAATGTCCTCCCAAGCCCTCGTGACTGTTCCCAAAAGCGACTGGGCTTCTTCAACCTCACCCTTCTTCGCCACTTCCCTGGCGAACTCAACGACTCCCGTCAGACACGACATCATCTCGTAAGCCTTCGCATTGGCGACTCGGTGAACTTTCGGGGACTGGCGGAGGGTGCTCAGGATCTTGGGACCATAAGGGGAATGATCCCAGGACCAAAGGATGTAGCGGCAGAACTGAAAGAAGGTCTCCTCACCAGTCAACCGATAAAGCCAGACCATCGGTTGAAGGACCGAAGAGGCTGCCATCCCAACGTGAGTGCTGCGTTCGCAGATGTCCAACTGACCGGGATTGGGACCGAAAGTTTGAGACAGAAGATGCCCCACTTTTCTGGCTGCCGCCAACACCTTTTCGTCTCCCGTGATGCGGTAGTAGGACAGAAGACCGATGAGAACATACTTGTGCACCCAAACGTCCCAGTCAAAGCCTGGGGTCCTTGACCATCGGTGCGCTGGGTCGTAGGTTCCCAAGTAGCCGTCTTGTTCCTGGGTTGCCAAAAGCCCTTCCACCAACCGATCCATCTTCTCCTTCAGTCGGGGATTGGCGGTGATCTGGTAACTGAATGAAGAGGCGTGGAGCCACTTTCCAATGTGCTCGCCGATCCAGGCTTGAGGTCCTGGACGATTCTGGAACCCGATCAATAAGGTCCTCTCATCAAGAGGGAGCAGTCGTTCGCTCTCGTTAACAAGGAACCGGTCGCCCAAAAGACCGGTCACTGTCACGGATCCTGGTGGTGCCCAACAGGTCCTTTGTCCATCAGGAGAATGAGCAGAACCCACTTCTATCGCTCCTCCCCACCAGAGGCTGCAGCCTAAAAGAACGCAACAGAACGCCCGTTTCATCTCTACTCTTAAACTTTAGAGCATCGGTCATCGGTGTCTCGGGAAAGGAGAAAGTGATTGTCCGAGCGTTCATCTTCTGATCCGCTAAAAACGAAGGTTTTTTGGTGGACGGGGCTGACTTCCTATCACTGGCTCGTCCTCATCGTCGCCTCGTTGGGATGGGCTTTTGACACGATGGACCAATGGCTGTATGTTCTTGCTCGACAGCCGGCGTTGGCGGATCTGTTGGGGGTCGCCCGAGAGGACCCTCAGGTTCGTCATTACGGCGGTGTGGTTCAGTCCCTCTTCTTATTTGGTTGGGCAACAGGCGGATTTCTTTTCGGGATTGTTGGCGACCGACTGGGGCGGACTAAAACGATGGCTGTGACCATTCTTCTCTATGCTCTGTTCACGGGGGCGTCCGGCATCGCACAGACCTGGTGGGAGTTTGCCATCTATCGGGTCATTGCCGGTTTGGGTGTTGGTGGCGAGTTCGCATCGGGGGCGGCTCTGGTGGCGGAAGTCTTTCCTGATCACGCTCGGACCCAAGCCCTCGGGTTGATGCAAGCATCTTCCGCCATCGGCAATATGGGAGCCGGACTGATCAACGCCACCATTGGGGCATCCCCTCATTGGGGCTGGCGGTGGGTCTTCGCCGTCGGAATGTTGCCTGCCTTGTTGGTCTTCGTCATCCGCTTCTTTCTTAAAGAACCGCAGCGATGGCAGGATGCAAAGGCGAAAGAGCGAGCGGGTCTGAGCCGGCTGGGCGATTTTGCCGCTCTGTTCCGTCATCCTGTTTGGCGCCATCATACCTTGGTCGGAATTGGATTGGCCGCCATTGGGGTAATGGGCTTTTGGGGAATCGGCACTTTCTCTCCTGACCTGTTGAGGCTGGCTCTTAACCCGAAAGACGATCCCGCCTTGCGCTTTTGGGTGGAGCGATGGACAAGCCTGGCGGTGATGTCGCAGAACTTTGGTGCCTTTTTTGGGATCATCGGTTGGGCTTGGCTGGCGCACGCCATTGGTCGCCGCCCTGCCTTTTACCTTGCCTTTCTCCTCTGCTTTCTGATCATCCCCCTTACTTTCTTCGGGACTCGGTCTTTGGCATCCGCCTTCGTCTTCTTCCCCGTTATGGGTTTTTTCACGACCAGCCTTTTTGGGGGTTACGCCGTCTACTTCCCCGAACTATTTCCGACCCACATTCGGGCGACCGGGGTGGGCTTTTGCTACAATGTCGCTCGCTATTTGTCCATTATTGCGCCCTACACTTTCGGTCGGATTTCATCCTTCATCGGCATCCGGTGGGCGGGATCTTTGATGGCTTGCGTCTTTCTCTTGGCGTTCCTGATCCTGCCCTTCGCACCCGAAACGAAAGGGCGCCCTCTCCTTGAATAGCCTGCTTTGCGGTAATGCGTCACCAATTCATTGGGTAGACCTTGAAATTGGTCAAAAGGCAGCCGATTAAGGTCCACAACCCACCGTGGGCAAAGTCGCCGACGATCAGCCCTAAGAAAAAGGGCATCAAGCCTCGATAGACCCGAGTGCCCAAGTAGCGGAGGACAAAGGACTTAATCGCCCAGGCAATGGTGTAGGGGAGCCAAATCCGGTCCAAAGTCTGGCTGTTGGCGATAGCATAGCCGAAGGGGTGCAGCGGAAAGTGAACCCATCGGGACCGAATCCCGTTGAGCAGGACTGTCACTAAGAAGCCCAGCCCAACGGCAACGCTTTCCCGAGGGTCCGGTTCCACTGGGGAACGAAGATAAGCAGCCAACTGGTCAAAAGGCTGACGACCCATTAAAATCCGCCATTGGTCCGCCTTTGCCGATCCTCCCAATTTGTAAAGAAGAGCAAGAACAGTAGCAAAGGCGAAGGGAACAACGAACACAGTGGCGATAAAAAGGGATGTGACGACAGCCCTTTGGGACACGCCCGAAAGAGAAGCCATTTTGAGGGCGTCCATTTGATGGGGCATGGGCAGGCATCGGAGATCAAAAGTCGTAATGTTTCGCAAGAAGGCCATCACTGTCAATTCTCGGGGCGTCAATGCGGCAGTCCCAAAAGAGGTTGTCAGGAGATTGTTGGGGTCCACTTGGGGTCCAAAGAGCCAAGGGCTACCCACTTCTCCCCGAATGCGGGTGGCAACGGTCATATAGGCAAGGGACAAAAGGATCAGGCTGGTGGCTGTCACAAGCCTCATTCCACCCAAGAGAGCAAAACCAATCAGAAAAAAAAGACCGACAAGAAAAATCACAACCGGCACAGGTCCATACCGACCAGCATCTTTTATCAAATGGCGTCGCCCGAGCAACAAACTGATACCGATAATAGCCAGAAAGGCACCGGCACCCTGATGTTCGGTGTAGGGATAGGTGTTGAAACCGCCCCGCCCCAAAGCGTCTAAGCCGAAAGCCGCCGCCAAAATCCGTTCCACTTTGACAATCAGGTAAAACAACCAGCAACTGAGGAGAATCTCGGTGGTGAGAAAGTATCCTAAACCGATGACAAAGGGGTAAAAGGCGACGGGCGTCCAGCCAATGGCATTCCAGGGTCGGTCCACAAAAACCGCTTCCAAGTTGAAGCGTTCGCCCCGAACGTCAATGAGGGGCAGGAAAGGAAGGTTGCGAGCAGCCGTGTTCCAAGTCCCAATAAAGAAAGGGATGGCGAAACCAAAAAGGAAACCGCGTCCTTGCCACAGCCCCCTTCTCTCATCTGCCAAACCAACGGCAATGTGAGCCGTCGGAAAGGAGAGCCGCTCCCGCTCCGCCCACTGGCGGTAAAGAAAGAGGCAAAGAAATAGGGTCGTCAGTAAGACGCCGATGAGAAAAAGAGACCAAACAAAAATGACCCGGCTCCAGTCGGTCCAAGGGACTTTTTGACCACCGATAAAGAAACCCCGAATGACCGCTGGTTCCCAGGGGATGAACCATTGGGGGATATGGGACCAAATAAGTTCCCGCCAGTTGTTCTCGGGCGAAGCATAGTAAACGGGAGACGCTAACGCCGGCACCAAAAAGTGAAGTCCCCCCGAAGAGGCGATCCCCGTCGTTGCCGCCCCAACCAGGTATACCATTAGAAGGTCCCTACGGTCCAAGCGCCAACGGGGCAGCAACCTTTTTAATAGGCTGTTTAGGACAACGAGGACAAGAAAAGCGAAAAAAGGGGCAACAGGCAGGGAGGTATTTGCCAGTGCCGTATGCCCTGCCGTTCCGCCCAGCCGAAACTCCGCATCGTGAATCCAAAGGACCAGCAAGGGCAGGATCGCAAAGCCGATCAAGAGACCCTTTAGCGGAAATGAAGCCTCTTCTTGCTCCCCGACCGTGACAGGCAACCTCAATAGGTCCTGAGTAGGCATCGGAGAGCCGAGCGTCCGTTCCTGCCTTCCCAACTTCACAACCCCTTCAGCACCAAAGCATTACAATTGTGCCCGTGAGGAGGCGTTGGGGATGAGGGTTCACACCACCTCTGCCTTCCTGCTCCTTTTCGTTATGATGTCGGCATCGATCGGCAGCAGCGATCAAAAAGCGGCGATCGTAGAGATTCTCTCTCCCTCGCCGTCTGGTGTCTCAATGGTGCCGATCGTCCTCAGAGGTCTCCCACCCAGTCCAACCAATGCCGTTCCGAAAGTCGCTGTCCGACATCTGCCGTCTGGCGAGGAAATCCCTGCCTCTTTCATCCCTGATCCTGATGACGAGCAGAGGACCAGCGACTCCCTCTCTGGCACTCTCCTGATGCAGAACAGAACTTTCAGGGGAGCGTTCCTCGTGACTTTCGTCCGCTGGAACCCGATTTCGTTTGTCCCTTCCCCTCAGGAGCTGAGCGTCCGAACAACTTATTATTCTGTTTTCTACGAACCGCACCGCTCCGGAGGCTTTCCCGCTCGGATCGTCCTCCATCCGTCCGGTCTTTCGGTAGAGCGAGTCAACTGGAACGATCGGGTCTACCGGGCTTCCGATGGCGGCTACTTGTTGCGCAATGACTCTGCTCCGCGCTTGATCCTGATGGCGGACACCGCCTTTGTGAAAGTCATCCGGAGCGTCGCTCAGTATTGTCGTCCCGACGGTTCGGTGCCTTCATCGGCGCCCAATGCCCTTTATGATTGGTATTACTTTGCTGACTTGCCTCTTATTGCTGTCATCGGACAGTTCCGGCAACGAGAGCCCTCTTACTGGGACGAGGTTCACTTTCTTGAGATCAATCTGCCCGAGTTGGTCTTCCCCGAATGGGCTTATGGAGAGCCTGTGCAAAAAGGCACCTTCACGGCGTCTCAGAAAAGTTTTGCTGGTGCCGAATGGGGTGCTTTCGTGAACGGTCCCTCAATCCTGGCTCTGCTCAGAGGCGGTCAGCCCCTTTTCCACGACGGTCACGGCGCTTATGGAACCTACCTCCACGCTTTTGGAGACCAAGCCTGGCAGCCCACTTCTGCCACTATGAAGAGATGGGCAGCCTGGCTTCTTGCGGGCTCCTTCGCTGACCCGATTGCTGCCGTCCGCAAGTGGCGGACGCGCATTCCCGATCAGGTTGAGGCTAAGGTTTTCTCACCGGAACTCTGGCACCAGATGCAGGCTCAAAAGAGTCCATCATCCGAGCACCGATGGCGCCTCCTCGTTGCTCAGTCCCTGGACCGGTCCGGTGCCACCAAAGAAGCCCTTCAAGTTCTTAAAGGCACCATCCCAGACCATCTTCTGCTCGCCCGCTCTGGGCGCCTAACAGCCGTGTTCCTGAAAAAAGATGATGGGTTGAGTTTGATGGACCTTTTGGACACCAAGACCAGCATCAATTTCCTCGCCCGTCAACGATCCCCTTTCTTTAGAATCATCCTCAAAGACATCCGGACCGGTCAGACCCATACCCTAACCTCTGATGCCGGTTGGGAATCTGTCGCCGTCGTCAACGGGCGTTCCTGGACACTACTATGGCGGGGACCGAGGGTTCCGGACCCGATTCCCTTGACCGTGAAAGTTTCTCTCCGCCGTTATTCACCGGACTTTTTCGCTGCCGATTTGACGGTTGACAACAAAGCAAGAGGCTGGTCCGTTTGGACAGTGGAGTTCCCTGTGATGCATCTTGGTCGCTGGCTCTCCGCAGGCAAGGTCTTTGTTCCTCAAGGTCCGGGACAGGTCTTACCGGTGACGGACTCTGGTCCTCGCTACTGGGCTCGCTATCCGGGCTTTAGCGCCTGCGTCCAGTATTTGGCTGCCTACACGGAGAAACCACCCTCCGTGGGGCTCTATGTCTCCCATCACGACCCTTTCGGAAGTGTCAAGGATCTCAGCGTGCAGAGACCAGATCCCGATACGGTCACCTTTTCTTTCTCCGTGCCGGCACCGGATATGGGGCGGGAAGGTAATGACTTTGACCTTTCGGGGGCTTTTGTCTTCGGTCTCTTTTCGGGCGACTGGTATGACGCAACCGAGGTTTACAAAAAATGGGCGAGAAAAGAATCGTTCTGGATTAGGAAGGCAAAGCAGTTTGCCATAGATAAAAGCTCAATGGCTCCCATATGCGCCTGGGCGCTGTCCTCTGGTGGTCCCGATGAAGTGGTCGGTCCTGTAGAAACCTTTGCCCGATACCTTTCGGCGCCCTCTGCCGTTCACTGGTATAACTGGCACCAAATTCCCTTTGACAACGATTATCCTCATTACTTTCCGACGAAAAAAGGATTCCCTGAAGGTGTTGCCCGATTGCAGAAGGGACAGATTGCGGTAATGCCCTATATCAATGGTCGCCTATGGGATACGAGAGATAAAGGACGAGAGGATTTCCAGTTCTCCCTAATCGCTTTCCCAGCAGCAACGAAGAAGGAGAAAGGAGAAATTTACACAGAGTCCTATGGCAGCACGGAAGACGATGGAACCCCCGTCCGGCTGGCGCCCATGTGCCCGTCCACGAAACTGTGGAGAGACAAAGTCAAAGACATTGTCTTAAAACTGGTCAACGACTACAAAGTCAAAGGGGTGTATATAGACCAAGTCGCCGCCGCCAATCCGGTTTTATGCTTTGACCCATCCCACCCTCATCCTTTGGGAGGTGGCTTTTGGTGGAACCGCTCTTACTGGATGATGCTGGATGCGATCCGCCAGGAGATGCCTTCGGACCGCTTTTTGACGACGGAATGCAATGCCGAACCGTTTATCGGATGGTTTGACGGCTATCTGACCTGGCACTGGCAGTTTGACGGTCAGGTCCCTGCCTTTCCGGCACTCTACAGCCCTTATATCCTTATGTTCGGTCGGGCATACCGAGGAGGAGCGACCAAAGATTTGGCGCTGCGAATGAAAGCAGCCCAGCAATTAGTCTTCGGTGAGCAGATCGGGTGGATCGATCCCTCCGTCGTCAACGAAGCGGAGAATGCTGCCTTTCTTAAGGACATCGTCACCGCCCGAAAAGCATTCCTCCAATTTTTCCTGAAGGGAGAAATGGAAAGACCACCGTCGCTGACAAAACCCGTTCCGATCGTTCGCGCTGACTGGCAATGGTCGGGGGAATGGTGGGTATCTACGCCGGCGATCATTGCCGGTGCTTGGTCGCTGCCCAGTTCTGGACGGACTGCCTTTATCTTTGTCAATGTTGGGGACAGTCCGTTGGAGGCAACCTTCCCTGTGGACCCCAAAAAGTATCGGCGCCTTTCCCCTCAAGGATCTTTCACCTTGTGGGAGCCCAATGGAACCCTTCGTCCTTTTGCCGTCCGACTGGGTGAAGAAGTCACCATCCTTCTACCCCCTCGGTCCCTTAGGGTCCTTCTGTTCAGCAAAACAAAGGCGCCTCGGTTTAAAGCGATCGAGATTCACTAATCTCTGCCCACATTTTCTGCCAACAGGCACTGTTGCGTTCCTATATGCGTTATATTAGTTGATTGAACATTCAATCAATGAAAATTAGGAAAGACAGGACGAGGGACAGAAGGGAACAACTGTTGGAGGCAGCCTTGGCGCTGGCAGCGACCAAAGGGTTTGACAAGATGACCGTGCAGGACATTAGTAGAGCCTGCGGCATCGCCCCAGGGCTTATCTACCACTATTTTGCATCCAAGACAGACCTGCTCAGAGCGGTCATCAAAAGGTATTCCTTTCTTAACGAACTGAAAGGAATCTTAAAAGAGGCAAAAGGCAAGGACCTGAGAGAGACTTTTGCGATTATCGCCAAGGGCTACTGGCAAACCCTTGAAGAAAGAAAAGAGTTTGTGTTGATGGCGTTCAGTGAGATGATGCATCATCCCGAGGTCGCTCGGATGATCGGCGAGATTGTCCGAATGGGACGGTCCCTGCTCCTTCGGTATCTTTCTGCGCTAAAGAAAAAGGGGCAAATACCCCCGAAGGCACCGACCGACTTGTTCGTTCGTATCTTTTTTTCGTCCCTCATAATGATGTTCGTCGCCCAGCACCGACTGATGCCCCGACTGGTGGGGGTCCGGTTCCCCAAGGACCTTGACCAATTCGTTGTCCTTTTGATAGATGGTCTCCTCAGTTCAAGGAAGCAGGCAAAAAGGTCTCCTGTCCGTCAAAAGGAAAGGAAGGAGAGATCCTGTTGAGGCGATGGTGGTGGCTAACGATCGGAATGCTTTTTTGGGGATCGACTGCTCTCTTCGCCCAGCCACTGACTCTTGATCGGTGCATCCAAATGGCATTAGCCAGCCATCCTTCGGTGCAAATCGCCCTCAACCAGAAGGAACAGGCGACCGCGCGACGGCGTCAGGCGGAAGCACAACTGCTGCCGGACCTTAGTTTGAACGCTACCGGTCGTTTTCAGGGACCCATTGTGACCTTTCTGGTTCCCCTTCCGACTGCTCCATCGCCCCAAGAAATCACCATCGTCCCGTCCCTAACCCACCTAGTGAACGTGGAACTCCGGCAGAGCGTCTATTCGGGGGGTCGCTTCGGTCACGCCATCAGGGGTGCCCGTCACTATGAAATGGCGGCAGAGAAGAGTTTGGAAGCATCCCGCCGCCAACTGATTCTCAATGTGACCGAAGCGTATGCGGACCTTGTGTCCGCTCAGGAGATGGAGCGGGTGGCGCTTCAGGCAAAAGAAAGAGTGATGATCATCCTTCAAACGGCGAAAGCCCGCGTAGAGGCGGGCGTCGCCCCCAAGTTTGATGTCTTACGGGCGGAAGCCGAGATGGCGTCTGTTGAAGAGCAACTTCTTCAGGCTCACAATGCCGTCTTGCTGGCGATGGCAGCCCTTAATGAGTGGATCGGGCAACCCCCAAGGACGAAACTGGAACTGGTCCCCCTTCAGGAGCCTCCGGACATTCCGACCGACCGATGGGACGATCCCCGACTGACCGAGCAGGCACTGGCTTTGCGACCGGAAATGCAGGCGCTCCATTACCAAATAGAGGCGAGGCGAGCGCGAGTGCGCTTCGCTCGTGCCGACAGCAGACCCCTTGCCTTCCTTTCCTCCAACTACCAGCAGCAGCAGGCAACGGGTTTTACCAAAGGATTTCAATGGGGCATCTCCTTGCTGGTTCAGTTCCCCATTTTTGATAGCGGGCGACGGCAAAGGGTCTTGGAAGAAGAAGAGGCTGCCCTTCAACAGACCCTGTGGCAAAGGGAGCAATTGGCGAAAGCCATTCGTTTGGAAGTAGACGGAGCGATCAGAGGAGTCCAATTAGGGTATCAAAGGATGGCGACGGCTCGGTCGGCATTGTCGGCTGCCGAAGAAGCCTTTCGCCTTGCCAAAACGCGCTACGAAGCGGGGGTCGGGACTTTGGTAGAAGTTTGGGACGCTCAGGTGGCTCTGACCCGTGCCCGAGCCAGTTTTGTGCAAGCCCTCTACGATACCCACAAAGCCCTTGCTCGGCTCTCCTTTGCCACCGCCACTCCATTGGACGACATTTTGCGCCTGATCCGTCATCCCGTTGACAAAAACCAAAAGGATGGAAGGGGATAAGCAGAATGATGAGGTCGTGGCGGTTTCTGGGGCTCATCCTGTTTCTGTCGGTCGCCGGCATTCTTTTCTTCGTTTCCCGCCGCCAGCAGGCTGCCCTGCAGCGGAGCATTGAGCAAACAGAACGGACCTTAGGAACCCTCCTACCGGTCCAGGTCGTTACCCCCGAAAGAAGAGACTTGATGGATACCGTCCGCCTGACCGGGACAATCCGAGCGAAGGCGGAGGTCAGCATCGGGGCAGAGGTCATCGGAAAAATCGTCTATGTCGGTGCTGAGGAAGGGGATTTCGTCCGTGCAGGGCAAGTCCTGATCCGACTGGACGACTCGCTATATCGGGCTCAAGTAGAGCAAGCGCGAGCCGCTTACCGACAGGCTCTCGTGCGCTATGAACAGGTCGCTGCTGCAGCTCAAATTCCTTCCACTCAAGCGGACACCGATATAGAGCAAGCACAAGCCCAGAGGAATCAGATTCTTGCTCGCCTCCGTCAACTGAAACAGCAAAGAGAGTTGACCTATAAGGAAACGGATTTGGCTCTGGAGCAGGCGGACGCAGCGGTTGAAAGCGCGGAGAATCGGGTCAGGGAATTGGAGAGACAAATAGAGATCACTGACGAACAACTAAAAAGTCAACTTCAGCAGGCTCAGGCGGAACGACAAGCAGCCGAACTGACCTTAAAGAAACTTCAAGCAGGTGCCCGTCCTCAAGAGAAGGAGCAAGCCAGGCAGGCGCTCGTGCAAGCAGAGTCCAATCTGACGGCTGCCCGTCTGCGGTGGGAGCGGGCGCAAAAGTTGTTTGCGGAGGGGGCGATCGCCCAGGCGGACCTGGACGAGGCAAAAAGGCTTCTGGAAACCGCTCAGGCAGCCAGGGACGCTGCCCAAGCCGCCTATGACCTCGTCGTGGAAGGTCCCCGCCCAGAGGACCTGGAAATTGCCAAGGAGCGGCTCCGGCAGGCGGAAGCTGCTTTTCAGACCGCTAAAGCACTTCAAAAGCAGCGGGACATCCTGAAAAGTCAACTTTCTTCCGCCCGAGCCCTTCTTCGTCAAACCTATGCGCAACGGGAGTTGGCGAAAGCCGCTCGGGTCAAAAGGGAAATGGCGGACCTGGAAATTCAGGCTCTGGAAGCCCAACTTAAGCAAGTGGAAGCCTCCCTCAAACTGGCGAAAGCAGGAATTGTCCGAAAGGTCACTTCCGCAAAGGATGTCGAAGCAGCCCGCGTCCAACTGGATCAGGCACGAGCGAACCTGGAAAGTGCCCTTGCCAACCTGGAGAAGACGGTCATCGTGGCGCCGGTCAGCGGGACGGTGGCTTCTAAAATGGCAGAGGTCGGCGCCACCGCAGCGCCGGGGGCGCCCTTGATGCAATTGGTCTCGGAAGGTCCCTTGGAACTGGAAGGAATCGTTGCTGAGTCCGAATTCAGAAAGATTCAAGACGGTCAACCAGTTAGCGTGCTTGTGGACAGCCTGGCGGGTCAGGTGATTCGGGGAGTGGTCCGTCAACGAGTGCCTGTGGCTCAAGGTCCCACCCGCCAGTTTACGATCCGCATCGCTCTCCCGCCGAACCTCAGGGTGCCTCCCGGCTCCTTTGCACGAGCCGAAATCGTGGTCGGAAAGATTTCCGATGCGCTCGTCATTCCAACCGACGCGGTCACGGAATGGGAGGGGCGGACGATCGCCTATGTCGTCCGAGACGGAAAGGTGCAGAGAAGATCCCTTAAGATTGGTGCCCGAAAAGAAGGATTCGTCCAGGTCCTTTCGGGTATCTCTGAATCCGACCAAGTGGTTCGGGGTGGTCTGGAACGACTGTCCGACGGAATGCCGGTGCAGGTCGTCACCGGTGAAAGCCCGTAGAAGAAAAGCGATGGGATAAACAAAAAGGGTGGTCCCTATGTGGCTGACGATGGCTTCAGTAAAGAGACCGGTTTTGGTGGCGATGGCGGTCCTCTCGTTAGTCGTTCTGGGTATTCGGGCGTATCAGGACCTCGCCATTGAACTGTATCCCCGCATTGAATTCCCGGTCGCCACGATTACAACGGTGTATCCGGGCGCCGACCCTTCGGGCGTGGAGACGGAGGTCACGAAGCCGATAGAAGAGGCTGTCGGAACGATCCCTAACATTCGCCACATCACTTCCCGGTCCCTGCAGGGCGTTTCTGTGATCGTCATTGAATTTGAGTTAGGGACCGATATGGACACCGCCACCGCTGACATACAAAGCCGGATTCAGTCCATTCGGCTGGAATTGCCTGATGACATCCAGGAGCCGGTCGTCGGAAAGTTTGAAATCGCATCCCTTCCCGTCATCAGTATGGGGATGACCGGCAATAGACCGTTGTGGCAGGTCCGGAAATTAGCAGAGGATATCGTTGCCCAGAGGCTCGCCCGCATTGACGGAGTGGCTCAGGTCGCTGTGGTGGGAGGGGAAAAAAGGGAAATCCAGGTCAATGTCAAAGCGGACCGGTTAGCAGCGCAAGACCTTTCCCTTACCGACATCGTCCGGAGTCTGGCGACAGCCAACCTGAACCTTCCTGCCGGTTCCATTCGCCACGGTGATACGGAGTTCGTGATTCGGTCCGTCGGAAAATTTACCTCCCTTCAAGAGATTCGGGATACGGTCGTGCGCATTGGCGATCGGCGGATGGGGGGACTGAGCGAACCCGTAAGACTGAGTGCCGTCGCTGATGTGGTGGATTCTGTAGAGGAACCGACCACTTTTACCCGCCTCAACGGAAAACCGTCCGTCGGCATTTCCGTAATGAAAACGGCGGATGCGAATACGGTGTATGTTGCAGACAAAGTAAAGGAGGAATTAGAGGAACTTAAGAAAGTGTTGCCGTCGGACATTGAGTTCAGCATCGCCACTGACCAGTCTAAATTCGTCTTAGATGCCCTTCACGATGTAAATTTGGCTCTTTGGGCGGGCATCATTCTCGCTACCATTGTGGTTTTCGTTTTTCTTCATGACGTGCGGGGCACTTTCATCATCGCATTAGCGATTCCCATTTCTATTTTCGCTACCTTTTTCGTCTTGAGGTTTTTCGGCTACTCCCTGAATATGATGGTAATGACGGGGCTTTCCTTAGCAATCGGCGTTTTGGTAGACGACTCTATCGTCGTTTTGGAAAACATCTTTCGTCATTTGTCAAGAGGTGAATTGCCTGAGGAAGCTGCCATCAACGGCAGGACGGAAATTGGTCTTGCAGCCGTTACCATAACTTTGGTGGATGTGGTCGTATTCGTTCCGATGATTTTTATGGGGGGAATGGTCGGTCAGTTCTTCAAACCCTTCGCCGTTACCGTTGCGACCGCCGTCCTCTTCTCCCTGCTGGTCTCCTTTACCTTTACCCCAATGTTGGCAGCGAGAATGTTCCAGAGGCGCACTCGGGAGGGTGGTGTGGAACCGGCGACTTTCCTTGGGCGCCTCTTCGCTCAGTTTGATCGCTTTTGGTCCTTTTTAGACCGTTCCTATCGGTTAGCCTTGGAATGGGCACTGAACCACCGGGCTTTAGTTTTCGTTGCCGGTAATCTGGCCCTCGTCAACATTTTGGCGATGATGGGTCCTTTGCCTTTGCGGGTCACGGTTGCTGTGTTGACCATCGTTGGGGGTCTCATCGGAGCGCTGGTCAGTTGGCTCCGCCGTTCCGATCAGGCAAAAGGTTTCCTTGTCGTCAGCGTTGCGTTAGCCGCCGTCACCATCCTGGTCCAGGCGGTCCCGACTTTTGCCTTTATGCCCAGGACGGACGAGGCAACAATTCAAATCACTCTGGAAGGACCTGCCCATAACAGCCTGCTGGCAACGGACCAACTGGTGCGCAAGTTTGAGAAGAAATTAGCATCAATGAAAGAAGTGGAGTCCTACTTTGCGACGGTTGGCAGCACCGCCGTCGCTGGTTTCTTAGGAGCCGATACGGGACCTCAGTTTGCGACTCTCCTGGTCCGTCTGGTGCCCAGAGAGGAAAGGGATCAAGCCGACCGGGAAATCGCCCAGGAACTGGTCGGTTGGGCAAAGGCTCACCTGCCTAACTGCTTCGTTTCTATTCGCGAACAATCAACGGCGATGGGGGGCATTGCGCCCGTTGAAATTGACCTGATGGGTCCCGATCGGGCGTCTCTGGTCCGCCTCGCTCAAAAAATTATGGATCGGCTTTATCAGATGCCGGAATTGCGAGACATCCAGTCTAACTGGCGACCGGGACGCCCTGAACTGCGGGTCATCGTGGATCGGGAGAAAGCCTCGGACTTGGGCTTCTCCGTCAGCGAGGTGGCTTCTCTCGTCCGAACCGCCTATGAAGGCAATACCGATCTTCGTTATACAGAAAACGGCGATGATTATCCCATCCGGATCCGGTTAGCCCCTGAGGACCGGGTCAATCCCGAAAACCTGAGTAACTTGTTTTTGTCCCCCGGTTTTGGGCACCGACCGACCACTCTTAAAGAAGTAGCAACCGTCACATTGGATTCAGCACCGACGACTTTGATCCGGAAGGAACGGCAAAATTGCATCACGATCTCCGCTAACTTAGCGCCTTGGGCGTCTTTAGGTAATGTGCGGGAAAAGATTCGGGCCATCTTAGAGACGATTGATCCCGAGGGCAACCAGATCGCTTATGGTCGCTACTTTCAGGCGATGTCCGAAAACTTTGGTCATTTAAATTCTTCTTTGGGGCTCTCCATCATCCTGATTTATATGCTGATGGCGGGTCTCTTCAATTCCCTAACTTTACCGTTCTCCATCATGCTGTCCCTTCCCCAAGCCTTGGTTGGGGCGATCTTGTTCCTAATGCTGTCGGGCAAGGGGATTAACATTATGAGTATGATCGGGATCATTATGCTGATGGGTCTCGTCACAAAAAATGCCATTTTGGTCGTTGACTACACCAACACTTTGCGGTCCCGTGGCTATGACAGACATCGTGCGGTTGCAGAGGCGGGGGAGACCAGACTGCGACCCGTTTTGATGACAACCTTGACGATGATTTTTGCCGTTCTCCCTGTTGCCTTGGAACTGGGTCAGGGTGCCGAGATGCGGGCACCGATGGCGATTGCGGTGTTGGGAGGGTTGACTCTTTCCACCTTTTTGACCCTTCTGGTCGTCCCTGTCGCTTACACCATTTTTGATGATTTGGGGCACATCATTATGCGCCGATTGAGAGGATTTCGTCATCCAGGGGTCTCTTCACTTTGACAACCCCAATAGGTCCCAACGAAAGGGTGTGATCGTGTGACTGCCGGCACCATCTTGATGCTAATCGTCAGTTTCTTTCTTCTCGGTTTGGCTGCCTGGAAGGAGCAAGGGGTGCCGATGAATTCTCTC
>JANXBO010000053.1 GCA_025057575.1 Candidatus Caldisaccharidevorator malaysiensis | reverse complement strand
CACCCCACCAAGAGCCCAAAGCGAGGCAGATCGGTGTTGCCATCGCCCTCACTTCCCGCCTCGCCCTTCTTTTTACCTTGACCTGGATGATGAAGTTAACCCAACCCTTATTAACCCTCCCCATTCTCAACGCACCCATATCGGGTAAGAGTTTAATTCTTCTTCTGGGTGGACTCTTTCTTATCGCTAAAAGCACTTACGAAATTCATAATAAACTGGAGGGTGTCCACCAGGAGCGAAAAGCACCGACTGCTGCCTCCTTCGCCTGGGTCATTGCTCAAATTGTCCTGATTGACATCGTCTTTTCCTTAGATTCCGTGATTACCGCCATCGGAATGGCTCGTCAACTGTGGGTAATGGTGACCGCTATGCTGGTCGCTACTGCGACGATGGTGATCAGCATCGGTCCCGTCAGCCAGTTCGTCCAGCGCCACCCCACTATCAAAATCCTTGCCCTTTCCTTTCTCCTTCTCATCGGTGTGATGCTGGTGGCAGAGGGGCTGGGCAAGCACATTGAGAAGGGTTACATCTACTTCGCAATGGGGTTCTCCCTGTTCGTGGAACTCCTTAATATGCGTCTCCGGCGTTAAGAGGTCTTTTATGGGTGCATAAATCAAATGTTGGCTTGACAGAGGGACCCTTTAACTTATGGCATCCGACTCAGGTTCCTTGCTCAACGCCAAACAAATTGCCGACCGCTCGTCCTTTCCTGCTAGCCCATCCCTGCCAAAATGCCCTTGAGATTGTCCAGGCACTTACGAATGCATTCCAGAGGCGGAAAGGCATAACTTTCCTGTTCTATGATGAACCATTCCGTTCCGCCCGTCTTGATGCACTGACTAAGGAACTCTTTCCAAGGAACTTCCCCTTCCCCGATCAAGGCGGTCGGGTTGGCGGACGAATACTCCTTCAAGTGGACCGTTTTCGCTCGCCCCGGGTAGCGCTGGATGATCGCCAACAAATCCTGTCCCGTTGCACCGCCGTGCATTGCATTTCCGGTGTCCAATTGCATCGCAACTTCGCCGGGTGTGTGACGCAACAGTAGATCCCACAAATTCTCGCCGTCAAAGGTTTGCTGAAACTCAAAATGGTGATTGTGGTATCCGACAGTAAAGTCGCCGCCCCGAACCTTTTCAGAAACCTCTGTTAAAAACTCTGCCAGTCGCAGCCAGTCATCCCTTGTCTTCCTCCACTCCTCACCGACCCAGGGCACAATCAGATACCGATTGCCCAGGGTCTGATTGAACTCAAGAGTTTCCGCCAACCGACTGGGGGAAAGGGTATCCACTCCCGTGTGAGTCCCAGCCACTTTTAGACCCAGATCGTCCAAAAGCCGCCTCAGTTCGTGAGCCTGATAGCCATAATAACCCGCAAACTCCACCCCTTCATAACCCATCTGGGCAATTTCCTTTAAGGTCCCCGGCAAATCCTTTGCGCAGTCGTTCCTGACAGAATACAACTGGACGGCAATCGGAATCTGTGCCATTGCACTTCTCCACCTCTCTTAGGGTTATCCCCCGTAATTGTAGCCCTATTGCCGGTCTGCAGAAAAAGAAAAAAGGCAGGGCGGGAGAACCGCCCTGCCCGCAGAAGCACCTATGGAAAGCAGGAAAAGGCTACCTGGGTGTGGGTGGTTGTTGGGGCAGTGGCTGCCCGCCCTGCATTTGACGGGGTCCGACCATCGGTGTCCGCTCCGCAGGAGGACCGACGAAACGAGGGCTGGTTCGGCTCCGCCATAGCAAAACACCACCCACCACAACGACCGCAACGATGATCAGGACCAAAGCCGTCATCGGTGACAAAAAGGGACCTCTGTTCATTGGTCACACCCCCTGTGCCTCAATCCCGGCAGCCCGCCGGATACTGATCCCGTGTCATCCCCAAAGCACCCCAGACAAAATCACCCCGATTCGCCCACAAATATTGGGCGTTATACCACTTGGCGTGACCATCGGCGAAGTTCAACACCTCACCGCCCAAATGGCGGGCATTCTGGGGAACCCTTAGGCTCGGCGTGCACGCCGCAGCGCAGGCGTTGGCATAAGCACCCCTGCGCACCCCACAGGACAGACCGAAGGAGGCATCAATGAAGCAGACGAACAGCGCTGGTTGCTGGATCGTGGAAATCGGACGATAGTTCCCCTGGTCGTTCCATCCGATCCCCACATACTTTCCGATGAAGTCAGCCAGATACCACCAAAATCCCTGATGACCCGCTCTCCGACCGTAGTCGTCCACTCCTTCTACGACCTGAAGAGACCCAAACCCGACGGCGGACGGGCACTGGAACAAATCGGCATTCCGAACATAGGGGTAGACCTTGGAGTGGGGCATCATCATAGCGTCCTTGTAGGCGCCGCAAGCCGAACAACCGGTCCCAGGAAGCATCTCGTCGTAGTCCTGGGCATACATCGTGATGGCATTACCACTCTGGCGCATATTGGACAAGCAGGTCGCCTGACGAGCCTTCTCCCTCGCCTGGCTGAAAACGGGGAACAGAATTGCTGCCAGAATCGCAATAATTGCGATCACGACCAACAATTCAATGAGGGTGAAGCCCGACGAACCGTGCCCCGACACCATTTTTGCCGACCGCCTCATCCTCAGCACCTCTGCCCGTCGTTGCGCAACCGACTCCATCTTGCACGACCTCCTTTTTGATAGTTACACCTAGATAACTTAGACGCAGGAACGGCAGAAAGGGTTCCTTAAGGTAAATTCCCTACCTAAGGGGAAGCCCTCTGGCGCATCCATTTCTGCGACAGCCGATGAAAAAAGTCCTTTCTGCCACCACACCTGAGCCAGCCCTCAGCCCTCGCTTCCTCCTCTGTCCTTAACATTCTCCTCGCAACAAATGGTGACGGCTGATCAAGCGGTGCGACGGTGGGAACAGAGATGAGCGACGCCACTTAAGGCGGTCCCTATCGGGCAAAGCGCTGGGGGAGGGACAAGGACGGTTGGGACGAGCGGTCGCAAGGGGCGAACCTATTGGGTCGGACGGTTCCTTCTTGTCATCGGTCTCCTTTTACTTTTTACCATCACAGCAATACAGAAAGGCACTGATCTGCCACCAGCACAACGGAGGCGCGAAAGGGGAGAAGGTTAGCCTTCGTAACCTTTGCAGTTGATCGGACGGAGGGAAAGGGTAGGGATTTGTAGATCGCTGATCTCAGCACTGGCTCGGTAAATTGGATCACACGAGGTGGTGATTAGGGGGAAAACATCGCCTCTGTTGCGTGGTCGCCTCATAATATCATTGTTCTGTCAATGCGCTCCGATGATAAGAGCAGGCACAATCTTTATACTATTCGTCCCGACGGCACTGAATTGACGGGTTTAACGAGCACATCTTGGAATGAGAGGGACCCTTCTTGGTCGCCCGACAGTAAGGCTCTGGCTCTCACCACCGAGCCTCTCTTACTTTTCCTTGAGGGAACAAAACAAAGATTGTCTTCTAACAAAAAACTTTCAGCGGCGGACGACTGCTACCTTTCAGCCCCTACCTAATTTGGGTGACGGCGATGGATGAAGAGGGGAGAACCGTTCAAGCCGTTGCCCTAACCAAGTTAAAGTAGAGCGCAGACAGAACTGCTTGTTCCTTCCTACACACAAAATTGATACCCCCTCCATATGTTGCAATGGGAACAACGGTTCTGCCCGTTACAACATTTTCGTCTCCCGATGGGCTCTTGTGAAATCATCCCGACCTGTCTCGTCACTGAGCCACGCCCATAGGACACGGGGTGATTGGCGCGTTTTAACGAGATCCACCGATTTGTTGGGCTAAGACGGGGTTGGGTAACGGTGGGTAGAGATGAGAAAAGGAGAGAGTAGGCAGAGGGACTCAAGCCGGCTCAAGTCGTCCCTTTCGGAGTCTTTGGGAACCACCAAATAGCATTTGTGACTAAAGAGTTTGTAACAGCAAACCTGCCCAAAGCCTGTCACCAGTTGCTGAGGGTCTGTTTTTACCTCCGCGGACACTATCTCCGTTGACACCTTGATAAGGTCAGTCTGCCGGGATACTCGGATTCCAATAACGTCGGGCGTTCCCCATCTGTCTGCAAATTTCTTTCCTCCAAGAGGGATTGCTTTCGTGCATTCCTCCAGGTCATTCACTAAGTAGTCGGCAAGAGGCTTATAAAAAGCCTCCTCCTTCGGACCACCCGGACCAGGCATCGGGGTAATGTGTTGAAATTTGACGTGCCGAAATAGCCCCGTTCCGGTTTGTATACCTTCTTTGGTCGGTCCGCAGGCAACGCCCAGATGGCACCCTTAAGCGTGCCCTCGGCCACCCTTGGGAATGACTTGCGCAGCTTGCTGAGCAGAGTTTTGTGTCGGAGTCCTTCGGCTTCCGTCTTAAGGACGTCAACCGCTTTGACTTGGATCGTCTGCTTTATCGTTCCTGCGCCCGTCGGTCTGCCCTTTTTACGATGTGACGACCTCCCCTTTCTGATTGTCAACCGGCATCGCCCCTGCCCGCCGGTGTGCTGCCGTTGTCACAAATGATTATAGCGAGCCCGGTTCCCCAGACCGCAGGGCAAGAGGGACCTGACCGAGAGCAGATCGGGGTGTGAGTAGCAAATTGAGGCTCGCATCAACTCAATAGTGTTTGTGGGTTCTTCCGCCTGCTGTCGCTGCCTTTAAACCGCCCCGCCGGGTCACCCACTCCCAAACACAATTCAGTTATAGACGGTTTCTAAGGCGCAAAACAGGTTGTGCTTGCCGCATTTTGCGGATCAAGGCTCGGAAGGTGAATTGGCGGGAGCCGGCGATGAGGCGCTGGGCGACGATGTGACCGGTGTGCAGGGTGATGTCGTTGGAGACGATGGGCAGGGCGTCCCCCGGGAGCGGATAGCCGACGACCGAGAGGTTTTGGTCCGGCGTCACGATCTCGTCCCAGTCGGTCAGGGTCCCTCGGAAGATGATTTCCGGTTGTTGATGGACGGTATGGTAGGCGGGTTTTTCGTAGTCGGAAAGGGGTTCGGTGGCGTAGCGGATGCCGTAGAGGGCTTCGGAGGGATAACCTGACCCGTCCGGATTGGACCAGAACCGCATAAAGAGGACTTGGTTGGTCGGGAGAGCACCGGCAGAGAGGGTGACCCTTAAGACATCCGGTGCGGGATGGGGATTGGTTGAGTGGACGGTGAAGGACCAGGAAGTGTTGGAGAAGGGGTCCCAGAGATGCCCTTTCCAGCCTGCCCGACCGGATAGGGACCAGCCGGGTATCCAGAGGTCATAAGTGGTGCCGGAGACTGGTGTGACGGCAAGGACCGTGGCGAAGATAGCGCTGGAGAGGAAAGCATTGTTATCGGGCAAGAGGCTGTCTTCCGAAGCACCGACGGGAAGGGGCATCGTTTGAGGGGTGACGGCTGAGGCGTAATAGCGGGTGGCAAGGAGGGAATCTAGGAAGATCGTGAGGGTGACAGTGGTGTCGCCCTGGGGCTGGATGCCGAAGTGATATTGGGCAGGGGGTTGACCGCCGGGTCCGATGGACCATTGCCACGAGTATCGGCGCCAGCCGGCTTGCAAGGGGATGGGGGTATGCCAGATGTAAACTCCATCGGTGCGCACGAGAAAGGCGTTTAACTGTCCCAGGGAGGCAGAGGCGCGGGCAAAGACGGTGACGGTGTAAATGTTGGGGGAGCCGTCCTCTTTGGGGACGAGAGGGATGGGCTCTCGGGTGTAGATGTTGATGGCGTTGGGCGGGCTGGAGGGAGGCAACAGGACTTGGAGGCTGGTGAGATGGGAGCAGAGGGATGCGGAATCGGTCAGGAGCCCCAGGTTGCGGCGGGTGATAGTCCAGCCACCAGTGCCTTGCTGATGCTGGACTTGCCAGGAGGAACCGGTAAGGTCTTCAAAGGAGGGGTCGGGGGTGAGGTTTTGGCTTTCTTCGGCTTTATCGGGGGCGAGGATGCGGTTCTGAATGTGCCGAGATTCGTATTCCAGTTCCCAGTCACCGAACTGATGGATGGGGATAGGGAGGACGGTGGTGGTGCGCTCCGCCAGAGAGAGGCGGATGGTGCCGGAAGAATCGTGGTAAGAGGCTTTGAGGACGAGGTCTTTGCCCTGATGGATGAGGAACCGCCAGACATCGCCGAGGGTTTGGGAGCGGAAGTCGGCGACTCGGGCAGCGACGCCACCAATCAAGTCGTCAGGGGGCACCGCCAGGCGATGCCAATGGCGTCGGGCGGCGATGCAGGCGAGGCGCCAGAGGGTGGATGCGTGAAAGGGCGTTCGGTCTGCGGTCCGGACCAAAATGCCGTCAATGGGGAGGTCCAGAAGGTATTCGGTGAGTCCTCGGCAGGTGACTTCCAGTTGAGCGATCTGAGAGGAATAGCGCAGGTTGACGATCTTTCCGGACCAAAGGACGGACTGATCGGCAGGGTTGACGATTTCCACCTCGTCACCGAGGCGGAGGAAGTCAAATTGGGTTCGGGGAAGGGTGAACCGGACGTCACCGACCCAGCCGACATCAGACAAGGTAACGGACAGGTCCGGCTCAGCAAAAATCCCTTTGAGTTGCCAGCCGGTATCCCAAGGGGAACGGAATTGGAGGATGAGGGACGGCATTGGCGATCGCTCCTATTGCAGGCGAATTGGGTTACATTGTTCCTTTGTTGAAATCGTCGGCGAGGCGGGCAAGGAGGCGGGTCCAGATGAGTTTGGGACCGTCATCTGAGAGGTCGTAGTCCAAGAGATAGCGCTCCAGTGATCCGGCAGGGGCGCTATTGATCAAGAAACTGCGGACCGAATGAAAATGGGAACGGTCCGTTGCCAGTTTGCCTTGTTGATGAGCGGATTTGAGAGCGGCAACCAAAGTCGCATTGGCTTTGATGGACTCAAAGGCTTTTCGTCCCATTGCGTCTATAATCACCTCATAGGTCCGGATGTCGCCATAGTCCAGATAGGACAAAGAATCCATTGCCATCGCTCCTTTAGAAATCAGGCGTCAGTTCACCGTAGACCCAAGGATGGTAAATGGTTTTGGCAACTGCTTCTGTCGTCCCGACGGCACCGGCGTAGAGAGTGGTGTCCACCGTTGGTGAGGGTCCAAGGGTAGTCGTCCCGCTGGCAAGGTTATTGCCTTGCTGGAGCGACCATTGCCAAGAAGTGTCGCCAACACGGGTGAGGGACCAATAAAGAGGGGTGTTAGTAGTGACGGCGATACCGGTATCCACATAAGTAGGCGTCGCTGCTCCGTTGTTGACGACTAAAAACCAGTTGGTATCGGTAGAGCGTTTGATAAACCCGATCGTATGGGTATTGTTGGCACCGGTATCGGACGCCACGATATTACCGATTGCACCGGATGCCAACCCGACAAAGTAACGGACATTGGTTGTATCGGTTACGACAGCACAGCCACTGATGAGGGAAGTGATCACAGGACGCAGGGAGGAGTTCCCATAGCGCATTGCCGTAGAGCCAGATGTGGCAGCCGTTTGCATACCTGCGAGGCGAGTGTTAGCAAGAGTGGCAGTGACAGCACTACCCGAAGTAGCCACCAGAGCCATGCCAACTGCGATGACACCGCTCCCTGTCTGGCAGCCTTCCATATAGAATTGCTGGGACTGGGCACGGCGCCGGCGCAGACCCGTTCGGGGTAGCCATTGATTGGCGGACGCGTCCCAGCCGAGAAATTGACCGTCGGAAGGGGCTGCTGCCGACACATCTCGCGATTGTATCTGACCGGCATTGAAGAGGGAGGGTTTGTTAACGACTTCTGCCCAATCTACATTACCGGCTTGCCACTGCGTTCCGGACCATTTGGGAACTTGGTTGGTGGTCGCACCGGATTGTTGAATTTGGGTTAAGGGATGGGTATGAGGGTCCGGTGGGAAAGTAGCGGGTTTGTTGGTCACTTCCGTCCAGTCCACATTGCCGGGTTGCCACTGCGTTCCGGACCATTTGGGAATTTGTTGTGGGGCAGCACCGGACTGTTGCCAATCGGATAAGGGATGACTGTGGGGCGATGGAGGAAATGTGGAGGGTTTGTTGGTAACTTCTGTCCAGTCCACGTTGCCCCAAGTGACATCGGTGCCGTCGGACTTCAAGACCTTTCCCGCTGCGCCGAGGGCGAGCCCTGCCCACTTGATGGCGGCACCGATCAGGCGACCGACGATCAGCATTCCTCGCTGAACGGTTGTGGGAGCCGAATCGGGATGGACCGTTGCGTCCAGCAGAGCGTGATGATCTAAGACGGCGAGGGAGCCGTCGGGTTTCTTGATTTTGAGTTTGCCGTCGGTCTCGTCAGCAAAGAGGCGGAGTTTACCGGACGGCGGTGAATCGGGATGCGCTGTCTGACGGTAGTCGGTGAACGCGTCAACGGTCGTGGAATGGAAGGAGGCGTCGGTATTTTCGGAATGACGCCACAAAGTGCGCACCTTAACACGAATGGGCATTAAGATCAACCTCCTTAGGGACGGACATCATTGCGGATTCGCAACAGACCTTGAACCAGTGTCAAGATGTCGGCATCTTTGCGGGATTCAATTTCAGCAATATGGATACCGACCGCATTCGTTTCGCTCGCCGTTAATGCCACTTGTGCCGTTCCGTTGGTGGGATCGGTAACAGTCATTAGTTTATTGATGAGCAAGGTGCCGTCGGAATGTTTGACGGCGAAGTAAAGGGTCCAACCGGAGAGGTTGAGGGGCTGACTGGTTTCCCCATCCAGGAAAGTAAATTCCAATGTGGGGGTATCGCCTCTAAAGATTGTGATATCAAAGTCGCTCATCATTCATCCCTCTGATGCTTGACATAATGCGAACCGTGATGTATAATAGTGATAGCAGGAGGGATACAAATGGGAAAGGTGCAAGCCGTTTTGAATGCCCTGGTCCCACCGCAATGGCGGCCAGCAGTGTTGGTGATAGAAGATGCAACGGTTAGGGATGTGAAAGCGGCGTTGGAAGAGGGAGCCGTTTCGTTCATTGGTCATCCGGCGACGGCGGCTCTTTTGGGGGTGGACGTGAACAGGGGGGAATTTCTTCCTGGTGCTGACGATGTGGCATTGGTAGTGCGTCTGAAGCGGCGGGCGGGGACCGTTGGGGATGTGCAGGTCACTCTTGACGACTTGGAAGTTTTGAAGGTGACCTATCGCAAAAACGGGACGCAAGGGCAGGATTAAAGACCGTCTGTTGAATGGGTCCATCATCATCACTCAGGGAATGTTATTTCTGACTCAATAAAACACTCCAGAAGCGTTTCCAGGGGAAGTGGGTAGGGTCGGAGCGGCGCTTGGGGTCGCAATGTTTGTGGGCGATGACGGCTTCAATGGGATAGGTGCGACAGATTTGCCGGACGACATCAGCGAGGGCGTTGAGTTGTGAGTCCGGATAGTCATAGGCACCGGGGTAGGCTTCCAGTTCTATGCCGATGGAGACTGCGTTGAGGGAATGAGGCGAACCTGCCCACTTGATCTGACCGCGAACGTGCCAGGCGGCATCGGAGAGGGGGACGAGTTTGGCGATGCGCCCGTCGCGTCCGATGACGAAATGAGCCGAGGCGTTGGATTGGGGATTGGAGAGCCACGAGACGGCACCGTCAAAGGCGCCTTCCGTTGAGTGAAGGACGATGACCGTTGGGATGACCCCTTTGGGTCGTGGCGACCGATTGGGGGACCATTGCGGCATTGTGTCTTTCACCTCCTGATTATTGTCTGACAACGAATGACCGGCTCATTATGCCAAGATCACTTCCGTTCGTTGTTCCGTGGTGCGAAGGGCGAGGGTGACGGTGTTAGGGACGGTGATGATTTGGTTGCCGGTATTGTCAAGGAACTCCATCGTGACGGTATTGATCCCTGGTAACAGAGTGAGGGGGAGGTTGCGGAAGGAACGGATGAGGTGGGTTTTGTTTGTGATGACGCCATCATCGGTGGTGCCGGACCAGAGAACGGTGTCGGTATGGAGGAAGTAAGTGACGGGGGCATTGATGATGTCCGGTGCAAAGGTGACGGAGGAGTTGGAGGGCTGAGCGGTGAAGCGGATGGCGGCAGGGGATGCGCCGGACGCCAGAGCGCAACCGACCAAAACGGGTGTTTCAGCGGCTTGGGATGGGAGGGTGAGAGTCAGTTGGAGGGGCAGGGAAGTGCCCGAGGCGGATGAGAAGGTATCGGTCTCGCTTTTGGCAAAGGGTGCTTGAAGGGTGAGGCGAAGCCGGAGGCGCAGGAGGGGACCGCCGGCAGATGAGCGTTCCAGTTCGGCTGCCGCACACCGCCAGACAAAACCATCAACGAAGAGTTCCAAGGGATAGCGATGGGGGGACCGGACGGAGAGGAGATCGTCCAGTTGGGAGAGGAAGAGGGATTCGGAAGTGGGGACGAGGAGGGTCAGTTCTACGGACTTATCGGTCCAGACGAAGTGGGAGCCTTTGAAGGAGAAGAGGATGGGTTTGGTGACGACGGTAGCGGAGGCTTCGGTGGTGGCCAGACCGTCGAGCCAGGGTTCCAAATCGCAGTATTCCCAGAGGCGAACGGTCCTCAGGCGGGCGTCGCGATTGGCGCCGGCACCGTTGATGGTAGCGGTCAGTCGCCAGCGAGAGCCGGGGGTGGATGCGGACAGTTCCACGGAGCCGTCACCTGAGGCGATGGTCTGGGAATCCTGCGTATCGGGATTGCCCAATTCAAAGGTGACGGGACCGGTAGCGATGTGGTAACTGATGCGGACTTTGACAGGGAGCAAGGATGCTGGAGCGTAATGGTGGACGGAGAGGAGGGAAGCGGACTGGAGGCGAAGGGTGCGACCGAAGGGCTGGACGGCGAAGGTGGCGCCCGATGCGGATCGGCGCCATCGGTCGGGAGTTTCGGCGTCTTGGGAATAGGACTGGCTGATGGCGATGAGGTCTGGAGCGGTTTTGGAGGGTTCTCTCAAGAATTCCCAGTCACCGTAAGCGTCGGAAATTAGCGTTCGTCTCAGTTCCACGGTCATTGCTGTTCGGGCGTCAGGCAACAGTCAGTTCGGCTTTGCGTTCGTTCCAGGCGACGGTGAGAAGACCGTAACCGGATGGCAAGGAAGGGAGCCGGTTGAAGGAACTGTCTAAAAGGTCCACGGTGACGCGATTGGTCGTCGGATGAAGGAGAGGGGGACCGTTGGTGATCTCGTTACCGGCAGCATCTTTGAGTTTGAGTTGGGCAGTGATATCGGTCCAGGAGCCGGGTTGCCCTTGGAAGGTGGGATCGTAGCGGAAGACTAGCCCGTTCTCTCGGAAGATGACGACATCACCGGGACCGGTTGGGGAAAGAGTGACGGTCATCATTCGGTCGGCGGGCTGGCAGATGATGCGGAGGTAGGAAGCGCCGTGGTTGGCAGGGAGGGAGATGCGGACTTCTGCTGGAAGGTGGACGGTGCTCTGTTCGGTCGTAATGGTTCCCGTCATCGGGAGAGAGGTCCAGAAGCCGTAGAGATGGCGATAGCGATCCTGATAGATTCCCGAGTCGGAGAGGAGTTGGCAGGTGAGGGTGACGGCGAGGAGGAGACCGCCTTGAGGGGTGATGTGGACGGACTGAGGGGCGATTTTCCAAAGGAAATCGTCAACGAACAATTCCAAGGGATGGCGGGGGTCGGGGGTAAGGAGGGACTGGAGTTGGGCGAGGACGGTCGTTTCGGAACGGGGGATGAGGAGGTTGATTTGGAGGGATTTCTCTTTGAGCCAGGCACCGCGACCGGTGAAGAAACGACCCATTGGAGCGGTGAAGACCTCGGTAGAGCGGTCAAAAGCAAGGGCGTCGGAAAGGTAAGGGTCCAGGTCCAGGAATTCCCAGCACTTCACTTCGGAGCAATGGATCGTCCCGCCGGTGTGGGGTGTTTCCAGACCGACCCGCCAGCGGGTGCCGGGGTTGGAGGCGGATAGTTGCACAAAGTTGCCGGTAAGCCAAGAAACTGTTTGACTGGCGACGATGGTGTCGGGGTTGGCGAGGATGTAACGGGAGCCGTCGGTATCGGGGAGACTATTGATGCGGCTGAAGCGGGCGATGATGGGGAGACCGGACTGAGGCAGGAGATGGGAGACATTGGCAGGACCGGAGGAGGAGAGGCGGAGGATGCGGGGATGAGTGGCGGCGATATCAAAGACGAAGGAAGCGAGACCGGAGGAGGGTTGGAACCAGCGATCGTCGCGGACAGTCTTGCGGGCGGGGAGTTCGGAGAAGGGATAGACAAGGGGAGCGGAAGCGGTAGGATCAGCGAGGAAGTTATAATCGCCATACCGGTCGCCTAACAATTGTCGTCTCAATTGAAGAGGCATTGTGATTCGTTCCCGTTAAGCGACCTGCCGGACGAGAGCCGAACCGATCTGCCGACCGTCCAGATGAACCGAGATCGCTGTGGACAGGTTGATCGGCGGTCCCGAGACGGAAAATCCGATCGGAATCGGCTCCGGAGCACGCGGTCGGCGCCGGCGCCCCCCGATCCGAATCCCAAACACCTTCAACACTTCCCTGCCGATCTGTCCGATAAATTTACCGACGCCTTCTACCGCTTCCTCAATCGGGCGCAGACCGCCGAACAGTGCTAAGCCACCGAGAGCCAGTTGGAGGGACTGGGGTAACTTCATCAGCACTCGGGCAAGCGCATCGGACAGTTTGCCGGTGATTCTGGAAAACACTCTCTGAATCGCCTGCGTCAGCGGTTCCAACAGTTTCCGTGCCCACTCTTCCTGAATGTCCGCAAGAATGTCCCGCAAAATGTTGCCCAACCGCTCCCGACCGCTCAGCACGCCAGGTAGCCGCCGCAGATGGAACTCTAAAAGGTCCCCAACCGGTGACGATCGCGGCTGCGTCAACCGGTTCTGAATGGCGCTCGCAACCGCAGCGCCCGCAGCAGTCGCAAATCCCAGACCTCTCTGGATGCCCTCAGCAATCAGGATCGGGATCATCGTTCCCGCTTGCACAATGTCCTTGAGGGGACCTACTTCAGGGGGCGACTTGGGTAGGTAGCGCCGTGTCCGTCTCGTCACTTCAAACATTGACTGGTCCACGGCAGGAGCACCCTTCTTGATCCCCTTCGCCAGTTCCTGACTCGCCCGTTGACCGGAGACGCCAAACATCTGATTGAGTTCTCTGAGTCGCTGCTGGGCTTGCGGTGTGCGCAACGAACCGACTTGAAGACCACCCAGGCGACGGGACTCTCGGGCTGCCTCCTGAGCCATTTGCCGAATCCGCTGGGTCCGACGCTCTATAGATTCCTGCTCCGCCTTCAGTTCGGCAGCCATCTGACGAATCCGACTGACTTCCCGACCGACCACCACAGCAGCACCGGCAAAGAGCCCACCGATGACGCCGACGGTGCCTGCCAGTCCGGTCAGAGCGACCTTCAGTCCCCCTGCCGCTCCGGACGCAGCGCCCAAAGCACCGCTGAACCCTGCCGTCGCCGTCGTCGCCCCTTGGGTTGCCGCTGCCGCCGCCGCGGTGGCTGCCGGCACGGTTTGCAGCGACGCCACCCATCCCGCAACCGCAGCACCGGCTTTCATCAGCGTCCCCGTCAGCGATAAGAGCGACCCAATCAGTCGGGTCGTCGTCCCGATGATGAGCGATAGGGGACCGGAGACCAGAGCAAAGGCAGCGACCGCCTGCTGGACCGGAGCCGGTAATTTCGCAAAGGCATTGACGAGACCGATCAGCACCGTAACGACTTTCAAGCCTGCCTCCGCCACATTCGTCATCGCCACGCCGAAGTTCTGCGCGAACACCGCAAAGTCTCGGCTTCTGGTCAGCATCTGTAGGCGGTTGGTGAAATCGTTGATGATCGGGACCAGCCGACCGGCAAGCGCCTCGCCCATCACCCCCAAGGCGGCTTGAACCGTATCCTTCAGGTTGGACCAGGCTCCTTCAATGGTGCCCATCATTCGCTGCATCTGACCGCCAAACTGCTCGGCACTGAATCGCTGAAAGGCTTCTAAAAATTGCGTGGCGCTGATCCCTTGCCTGCCCAAATTGCTCAGTTCCTTGCCGGTCAGCCCCAGTTCCCTTTGCAGAATCTGAAAAACGGGAATGCGGGCTTCCATCAACTGGAGCATCTCTTCCATCTGGACCCGACCCTTTGCCATTACCTGCGCAATGGCTCGGCTGACCCGCTCCAGTTCCACGGACCCGCCACCGACACCCGCCACAATGTCCCCCATTGACCGGAGCAGCGGGATCACTTTCTCCGCTGCCACACCGACCCCCATCAATTGCTGGGCAAACTTCATCACCTGAAGGTGCTCAAAAGGCGTCTGGGCAGCGAATTTGGTCAGCTCGGCAAACAGCCGGTTGGCTTTCTCTTGGGACTTAGTCAGCGTCTCAAAGGCGATCTTCGGTTTCTGGACTTCCGACCCGTATTGGGCAAAGGCAACAACGGCACCCCCAACGGCTGCCGTCGTTACCGTCCCAAATAGCGCCAGAGAATTGCCGATCCGCTTAAGGGAATCACGGGTCCGTTGAAGGGACTCTCCGGTCTGTGACAGGCGCTGGGACAGTTGAGCGAGAGGCGACCGAAGGGTCGCGACGGTCTGACCCAACGATTGGACCGCTCGCTGGACACCCTGAAGGGCGCGCTGGGTCTGTTCGGCACCTTCGGCACGAATCTGAACGACCAGCCCCTCCCGCGCCATCAGTTGGGCACCTCCACAAGCCGGAGAAGGTCCTCCGGAATCTCCGTCAGGACGCTTCCGGACCGCATCGCCGGTAGAGCAGACAGAAGGCAATGAATCTGGACCAGGTCCATCTGCGCTAACTCAGAAAGGGACAGACGAAATTGCGCCATCAGAAGAGCGATCATGGCGTGCCAGCCAGCGCGCTTTCGGTTGGGCGTTCGCCTTTTGGGCGGTCCGAAACCTCCCGCCATTCAGCAGGGACCGACTGTTCTAAGACCTTCGTGACGATGCTGATCGCCTGTTGCAGGTCGTCAATGGCGTCCCCAACGGCTTCCAAAGTGACCTCGGGATGACGCTTCCGGATCAGCCGGTAGAGGACGAACATCGTCGCCCGCATCACCCCAGAACCGTTGAAGGCATCGGTGAAGGCGTCCAGCGATCCAAACTCCGCCTCTGCCGCTGCCCAGTCGGAAAGGGTCAGCCGGCAGAGCGGCACCTCATACGGACCCAACCGAACCATCGGCGGCTCCGTCGGGATCATATCGGACAGCATTGGCATCGTCCCTCCTGTTTCCTTGCCCTCAGGATGAAGAGGACTTGTTGAAATGGGACCTGGTGGGAGTTCGGGGGGAGTTGGCACACGGAGCGAATATGCCGCGGTGATGGTGCAGGGATGATGCGGCGGAGCCCACCAGGTCCCGTGGTTCGTCCCTCATTGTCATTCCTCACCGGCTGGCGCCTATTCACCGTAACCCGCACCGATTTCCGTCCCTGCCGGATAGGACGCAGTGTTGTTGATCAGAGTGAACTGAACGGTGAAGGCGTTCGTCGCATCAAAGAACGCCTCAAAGTCCAACTCTTGGACGATGGATTCGCCCACTCGCACCCGATGCTGGGCAGCCGTGAACACGACCCGGTTCATCAGAATCCGAAACTGAGACGATGGGGACGGGTCCCAAAAGATTTCCAGAGAAACGGCGTCAGCACCCGGATCGTTGCGATGAGCCAGCGGAAAGATGGTCGCACCCACCTGATTGAGAAATCGCCTGATCTCGTCGTCGCTCTCAAATGTTAAGGTCAGCGACCCCCGCACCCGCAGTTCCCGATACGGTTGATGACCCCGAGGAAAGACGGAACCGCGAACGGTCCAGCGCAACTCCCTCTCTAAGGTCACTTCCAAGTTCCCCGAGATGCACCGGTTGATCAGCGTGCCGTCGGGTAGTTCCACCTTGGCAAGGGGCGTGATGAAGGGATCCCCCGCATCCCCACCCGCAGAGCCCAAAACGACGCTTTCGTTGTTGAAGACCAGAAACTTCGCCCCAATCAGATCTAAGTCAATGGTTAAAGGCTCGTCCCGTTCCGCATCCCAAGCGAGCCGCAGCCGTTGCGCCGCACAGCCACCAAACGCAAATTGGCGGGTCAGATCGTTAAAGGCGTGGACAATGGACAGCCAGCGGGACGGCAGGACGGTCGCCAGTCGCCACGTGTGGGTGTAGGGACCCGTCCCCGTCGTCGTTGGCGGTAACCCCAGCCCCTGAAGGAGATAGCCGGTCACCACCGGCGTCGCCTCGCAGGTCAGCCCCCCTTCTACCCAGACCCGAGCAGTATGCGCTCCCCGAGGACCCAGCGACCCCCTCCCAGCACCCCGAAAGATTCGCTCCACTCTCGGTGCCAGTTCCGACGAAACCGTGTCCGGCAGAATCTGAGCAGCGACCACCTTGTTCTCTGCCGTCGTGATCCCGATCCCAACTCTCGTTAAGTTCGCAACCGGTTCTACCGGCACTAATCGTCACCTCCCAAACCGTCTAAAGTCGGGGACTCTCGCTCGCTCACCGGCTCAAAGACAAAACCCGGTGCCCAATCGTCCCCGAAAACCCTCTTGCAGTCCGCTACGGACAAAATCGCACCGGGTTCTACGATTCCCAAACCGTCATAGACCATCGGATACGGAGCAACGAAGCGCACTTCAAAAACAACAGCGCTCCCCTCTTGAACCGGCATCAACGGTCACCGTCCTCATTGAGCATTTTCGGCATCGTCTTCCAGATCAGTCAGTTCCTTTTGCAAATAAGCAAACGCCCACTGCAGGTCCCATTCAGAACCCTTCCCGACCGGTTCAAAAGTAACCTCGTGCAGGAGACCGTCCCGTGATTCATCGGTCACCGGACCCAACGAGACGGTCCCGATCGGCTCTTCCTTGATCTTGCTGAACATCAATTCCTCTTTTGACGATGACAGCCGAACCCGAAGAAGAAATTGCGGTCCCCGATCGGAAGGAACCAAAACCAACTCCATCTCGCCACCATAGCATTCCATCGTTTCCACCAACCGCTGGAACGTGCCCCGCGTGATGGTCACGGACATCCTCATCGCCTCCCGATGAACAGACCGTCCGGTGAAAAGGCTAATCGGAACCAGACTTGTGGGTCCAAATTAGCCGAAAGAGAGACGGCAGCAGCGTCGGGAAACCGCACGTCACCCAGATACAAGGAATGGAGCGAAGGCGGTGTCGGGACGAACCGAACCAAAGGATCGCGGTCGGACTGATGGAGAAGGGCAATCAGGGAACTCTCGTCGGCAGGACCGGTCAGGTTCGCAGCAAGAGCCGCCCACCGGTTGACGAACGGACGGGCACCTCGGGAAGCGATAACCAAGGAAGCGGAGACCCAAAAGGACGGCGTCAGATCAGCAATTCCCGACATCCGCAAGCGAGCGATCACTTCAGAGGGCATCTCTTTGGAGATCGCAGGCGGTGTCTCCCCACAAATCCCGTGCGTGACCGTTGCCGACAAGAACGGTTCGTCGGGATCAATGGGGTCCAGAAAAGAAGCCAGTCGGGCAAGGAAATCGTCCCGAAAGAGGACATCGCAATCCACCAAAATCGCAAAGGACGGATTGAGGGACAGAGCGGACTGAAGGACGGACGGTTTGGTGGTCCACGCTTTCAGGCGATCCTGCCAAGGGGCTTCCACGGACAGGAAGGCATCGCATAACGACAACTGCTGGATCAATCGGGATAAGCAGGCATCCGCAGCCCGTCGCTCGGTAGAAGGAAACCGGTAAGCCAGCAAGGAACAGAAGGCGAACCGGATCATCGGACCATCACCACGAACGCCTGAAAGTAGGCAAGGATCAAGACAACAGCGAGGATACCGTTGGCAGCGTCAAACCCGAACTTGCCCAGACGGGGATTGACCTGATGAATGGCAGTTAAAATCAGGGCAATGGCACCCGTCACCAGTAACTTCACGGAAACAAACCACGGCAGACCGGCTTCCCAAAGGAAGGCACCAATGGGATTGAGTTCCACAGCCCATTTCTGGAGCAAGAACCAAGTGGACAGACCCAGATCGGTCACATTGAGCGCAAGGAAGAGCAGCAGGCGCAGACGGAACGCCCCCCGCTCATCGGTAGCGGTTTCCCTTAGCGGGCGTTCTGATGGTTGGCGATGAGCGAAGGCAAAGGGGGCGATCGTCCACGAAGGGGATTGCCGGTGCCGAAGATGATTGTAAACGATAACCCGGAGGCGTCGGGTCAAGAGCCAAGAGACCACGGCAGAAAAAAGAAAAAAGACCCAAGCCGCTACCTGAAGCATCTCAAAAAGACTCAAGAGGCGACCCCCCAAAAAAATGGACCGATCGGCACCTGCAAGGTGAAACCTGCCCGCTTTGCCGTTACCTTTTTTGGCGGACAGGCTGCGCCTGTCCCTACCGGGGCTGTCCTTCCAGATACAAAAGGCTCGGGCAGGGATTTCAAGGGGCGTCACCGTCATTTTGTTCGGGCTGCAACAGCAAAAGGACCCGTTCCACCTTCTCATCCAAACGGACGAGCGCAGCAACGATTTCGCTCAGGACCAGCATCCTTGAAATGATCCACATCATCCAGATCCCGGCGGCAACGGGGAAACCGAGGGAGTTTACCAAGCGAACGACAGCGTCCAGAAGAGGCAGGTCGGTCATCGGATCAACCCTCATCT
>JANXBO010000052.1 GCA_025057575.1 Candidatus Caldisaccharidevorator malaysiensis | reverse complement strand
GTCTGCTGAAAGGCTTTCATAGCCAATCGTCTTTTTTCAGATAAAGATAAATCATTTTCTCTGAGGCGGCTAAGGACCCAAGAATAGTCGGCGAGGTCTGAGAGGACGATGACATCAGGGTAATTTTTCGCCGCCGCTCTCAAAAGGGTCACCCCTCCAATGTCAATATTTTCCAGCACCGTCTGCTCGTCCGCTCCCGAGAACGCGACCTGTCCAAAGGGATAGAGGTTCACGGCGACCAGGTCAATAGGTGTGATGTTCAAGCGCTGTAAGTCTGTTAAGTCCTCACTCACACCCCTCCTCGCTAACAGACCGGCTGCGATAATGGGATGGATCGTTTTGACGCGACCGGAAAGAATCTCGGGAAAACCAGTCACCTCTTCCAGCAAGAGCACGGGTAACCCCGCTTCCTTAAGGATTTTTGCTGTCCCCGAGGTGCTCATCAGTTCAAAGCCGATTTCTTTTAGACCACGAGCCAGATCTACGATCCTTGTTTTGTCCCAAACACTCAGCAAGGCTCTCTTCATTGATTTCCCCTCTCTTGCAAGAGGATTGTAGCGTCACCATCTGGTTCCTCTTTACTGTCTTGCCTTGTCTCCTCTAATAACGCTTTTTAAGTTGCTTCTCTATCATTTTTAAAGGTGACACTGAATGGTGGAAAGACTTCATCAAGACCGGGCAGTGCTGATCGTCGTAGACCTTCAAGAAAAGTTCCTTCCTGTCCTCTATGAGCCGGATCGGTTAGTTGAAAGAGCTGTTTTGCTGATCAAAGGATTGAAGGTTCTCAAGGTGCCGATGTTGGTGACCGAGCAGAGTCCTGAAAAATTGGGTTTGACGGTGGAGCCGGTTCGGGAGGCACTGGGGGACTTTTACCGACCGATCAGCAAGACGAGTTTCAGTCCTCTTGGTAGCGATGAATTCCGACGAGCATTGGCGGCTCTTCGCAGAGATCAGATTCTTTACTGCGGGATTGAGGCGCACGTTTGCGTTCTTCAAGGGGTCTTGCAGGCGCTGGCGATGGGTTATAAGGTTTTCGTGGTCCAAGATGCGCTCTCTTCTCGTTTTCCTGAGGAGATTAGTATTGCGGTGTCCCGAATGAGTTCTGCGGGTGCTGTGGTGGTGAGCACGGAGATGGTCCTGTATGAGTTGTTGCAAGGGGCAGACCATCCGGCTTTTCGGGAGGTCCAGTCCCTTATCAAGGAGTCCGCCAGGGCTCATCGGTGACGAGGTGCTCCTTCAGGGACCGGATCTTCTCTGGTCGTAGAGGGCGACGACCTCCTGAAGGAAGGCGATCGGATCGTCCACTGGTCGCTGCTCCCCTTCCCACAGCAGAGCGGAGACTTTCTCGGCAAGTTGAGAGGCAACCAACCGCTGGGTTCCTTCAGGGACGTTGGACCCTCGGATCAGAAAGTAGCGGAGGGCAAGAATCTGTTTGTCGGCGAGGCGGTTCAAATTCGCCAGTGCGAGGGCATCAAGGAAGCGAGGCTGGGAAACAGGGAGGGTTAGGTGCGGGACCACGGTTGGGGGTGGGGTGAAACCTTCACGGACGACCAAGGTGCCGGCGGCATAGTCACCCACTCTTCGGAAGTGCGGGCTGATCAGCATCACCACGAAGCCAACTCCGCAAGTCCCAGGAAAGTAATCAACGAGTCTCAACACATTCCGAATGGTCGCTGCTGCCAGATCGGGTGCCGTCCCGTCGGTCGTCAAAACCCGCAACCGAAAGAGCCTTTTGCCAACAGTCTGACCCGACCAAAGACCCTCTGAAAGGATGTAATAAACCATCAGCGTAATGATGAGGGTGAAGACATAAAGGAGCGCTGCCCGCCCCATCAGTTCTGCCTCTGCTAATCGGCCCGGCAAGAGATCCTGAAGGGGACCCAAAGTCGTCAAGGCGGCTATCAGAAGGGCGACGGGAATGTTGAGGAAGAGGACGACAAGAGTATCCACTAACAGAGCCGATGCCCTTTCCACGGGCGAGGCTAAGGCAAAAGTCAGAAGCACATTCTCTGGTGTCAAAATGGTCCACGTCGGTCTCATTAGTAATGATCCTTCTTTCTACCCCTTGGCGCCTTTATCGTCAGGATAAAGACGATCCAGTAAAGAGATTCTCTTGCAGAATTTTGCAAGCAACTTGATGACTAAGGAGAAAGGTATAGGGCAGCGTCAGAGTCTGCCATCATAGGAAGCCGAATCTCCAGCGCTAAAGCGTGCTAACCTGTCTAAAACGAATCCGATCAAGGGGTAGAGAGGCGGTGTGAAAAGATGAAGCAGGTGATCTACACGGACCAGGCGCCCATTCCCAAGGCACCTTATTCGCAGGGGATTATTGCCGACGGGCTGATCTTCGTTTCGGGGCAAGTTGCCATTGACCCTGCAACAGGGGATCCTTTCCACGGCACCTTTGAGGAGGAATTTCGGTTAGCACTGCGGAATGTTCAAGCCATCTTGGAAGCAGCAGGGAGCGGTCTGGACAAAGTCGTCAAGGTTACCCTTTTCTTGGCGGACATCAGCAATTTTCCCAAGATGAACGAAATTTACCGGGAGTTTTTCAAGGAGCCCTATCCGGCACGGACGACAATTCAAGCACAGCCCCCTGGTCAATTTCAGGTGGAAATAGAATGCATTGCCACCCGCTGAGGTGACGGACCTTTTGGAACCGGTCGTTCGCCTGGCGAGAGAACTGATTGCCATCAAGAGCGTCAATCCCTGTTTTCCTGACGGCAACGGGGAAGGTGACTTAGCCCAGTTCATTTACGATTTCGCCCGAAAAAAGGGACTGGACGTTTCTTTGCAGCCCGTGTCGCCGGGTCGGAGCAATGTCTTGATAAGAAGGGACGGCAACGGCAAGGAGACGATCCTGCTGGAAGGGCATATGGACACGGTGACGGCGGAAGGGATGACGATTGACCCGTTTGATCCGCTCCTGGACGACGATCGCCTTTATGGGCGGGGTGCCTGCGATGCCAAAGGTTGTCTGGCGGCGATGCTCCAGTCCGTTGCCGACAAAAAGGGGCAACAGGGTCCCGATGTGCTTCTTGCCGCCGTCGTGGACGAGGAAAACGGCTTCTCGGGTGTCCAGGCTTTGGTGGCTTCGGGGATAAAGGCGGATTTTGCGGTCGTCGGTGAGCCGACCCAATTGGCGGTTGTGATCGCTCATAAAGGGGTTGTCCGCGGTTTCGTGAAGACCCGGGGGATCAGCGCCCACACTTCGCAGCCGGAAGAGGGGATCAATGCCATTCAGCGGATGGCGCGGCTTCTGCTGGTTTTGGATCGGTATGACAAGGAACTAAGGATGAAGAGCCATTCTTTGGTTGGCAGCGCCACCCTGACCGTCAGTTTTATTCAGGGCGGGAGGGGTTTGAATTTGGTCCCCGACGAGTGCACAGTCGGCTTAGACAGAAGGACCCTACCTTCGGAAGACCCAATGCTGGCTTGGGAAGAGTTGCGGCGGTTCTTGAAGAGTCAACCCGAATTTGTAGAAGGGGAGGGTCTTTTGGAGGAGCCGGTCTTGGTAAACAGAGGGATGGAGATTGCTGCTGACAGTCTTCCCGTGCAACGATTGATGGCGGCGATCAGGAGTTTGGGCTTCAGCAGCGAGCCCATTGGAGTCCCGTACACGACCGATGCGGGGGAACTGGTGCGAGGGGGCATTGCGAGCGTCGTTTTTGGACCGGGGAACATCCAGCAGGCGCACAAAGCCGATGAATGGATTTCGGTGCAACAATTGAGGCAGGCAAAGGCGATTTTTGACAGACTGATTGCCGGGGGCGAATGAGAGGAAGACAACCCACCGCGCTAAGCGGGGAGCTCGCCGTGCCCTGAACCCGCAATCGGCGATAGCGGGGCTGAATTCCCGCCCGAGGCGAAGTCGTTTTGGTGACGGGCTTTAAAAGGGGGCGATGAAGACTGGGTCCTGCGCAGTGGCACAGGGTCAACCCCGCCAGGCCCGGAAGGGAGCAACGGTTCGCCCTCCCTGCCAGGTGCCGCAGGGGCGCCCGGTCGGAGCCTCTTTTTTCTGCTACGACCGGAACGGCACGACGACGGCGGGTGCGCGGTGGGTCTTCTCTACGAACAAGCCTTGTTCCCCCTTACCCTTCTATTGATTCTTTTGATTCTTTGACGGATTCCAACTGAATGGTGCCTTGCCGCACTGTGGCATAGAAGGAGCGAACTTCCAACTCTGGAAACCAAGCGCGGAGCACCTGCCCTGCCTCTTTCAAGTCTCGCTTTTGGGTCGCTATCAGGTCCTTCGGATCATTGTAGAAAATTCGGTGCCGATAAAAGCCGCAGTCCTCGTGGGCGATCAAAATGACTTTTTTGATCTGATGAGCCTCTATCAGAAAGGTCACTGCTTCCTTAGCGACATCGTATTCCGTGAAAGTTTCGGAACGCAGGATCAGCCAAGCAGGTCCCCCCGGCACGATAAATTGATCATACCGGCTGATGCCCAGTTCTCTTTCTACAAACTGCCGACACCGACCAGCAAATCGCCCATCGGAGCAGAAAACCACTAACACATCTGGGTATTGCGGTTCAAAGGCATTTTCTGTCAATGGTGCCCCTCCCAAGGTTGAGAAACTCGGCTCCGTCTATTTCTGGTCCTGTCCACTGCCCTTTCCGGTTCCTTCGGGATTCTCCGGATTATTCTGATGGGAGGCAGCGGCGCTCTCCAGCAACTTGTCCACGTCTTCCGCATTAACGGGTCGCCCGGTCAGCCTCTCAATGAGGGCGCTGATCAGTTCACTTAAGTTGCCCGTTGCCTTCCCGACTGCTTCTCGGACGGAAGGGGGAGCGCCGGCCACCAGACCGTCCATAATCCGTCCGATGCCCAGACCCTTGACAAATTGCTCCGTCATCCGCGCCAATGTGGTCGGATCGCCGTAAATCGTGAACTGACCCTTGCTCATAAATTCACCAATGGCTTTCGCCAGAGCCTCCTGAACTTCTCTACTGGCTTCAATCCGCAATTTCTGGATTTCAAACTCCAAGGCGGCTTGGCTAAAAGTCTGCTTGTTTTCCAGTTCCTGACGCTCCACCTCAACTCTGGCTCTCTCCACGTTCACCCGCTCTCGGTCCACATTGACATCCACCATCTTGAGAGCCATTTCGCCTTCGGCTTCAATCTTTTTGGCTTGCGCCTCGGCTTCCGCCAGGCGCAGGCGGGCTTGAGCCCGTTGCTGAGCCGCCTGCAACTCGGCTTCCGCCCTCTTGACCTCGGCGAAGGCAGCCACCTCGGCATCGGTCTGTCGCTTGATCCGATCCTGCTCAATCACCTGCTTAGCGGCAATCAGTCGGGTCTGGGCTTCCCGTTCGGCGGCTGCTAACTGCTGAACGGTGATCACTTGCTGGTTGGCTTTCTCCCTCTCCGCCTGGGCTTCCAGAGCCAACCGCTGGGCTTCCGCTCTCCTCGCTTCTTGTTCCGCGATGGCTATCTCCCTTTGCCGTTCTGCCACTTCTACTGCCTGGCGACGAGAGATATCTTGTCTCTCCCTCTCCAGTTCTCTCTGGATAATGGCGATCTCACGGGCAATTTCCGCTTCCCGGACGGCTTGTTCCTGGCTAATCCGTGCCTGTTGCACCGCCAGTTCTTGAGCAATCTCATACTCCTGCCGCTCCCTGTTTCGAGCAGCGCGGACCTTTGCGATCTCCGCTGCCTGAGTCGCCTCCGCTTCCGCTTGGGCTCTCTCCAGTTCTAAAACCTGCTTCCTCGTCTCTACGTTTTTATGAGCGATCTCCCTTTCTGCGTCCCTCTGAATCCGGTTGCGCTCCACCAATTGAGACTGGGTGATCTCGGTGATCTTCCTCTTACCCTGGGCATCAAAGACATTGTCGTCGGAAAGGAGTTTGGGGTCCGTCTGGTCCAGCCGGGAAATGGTCACTGTTTCCAAAGTCAGACCATTATGCGTCAGATCGTCTTTGATGATGTCCAAAACTGCTTGGGCAAAGTCCCTGCGGTTGGCGTGGATATCAATCAGGTCTTTTGTCGCTGCCACTGACCGCAGGGCAGAGACCAATTTCTCAAAGACGAATTCCTGCACCTGTGCGGCATCTACACCTTTGGTCCCCAAGGACCGAGCAGCAGCAATGACATCATCGGGATCGGGCTGGACTTTAATGTAGAATTCCGCCGTCACATCCACCCGAAGATTGTCCCTGGTAATGAGGGCATCGTGTCCTTTTCTTTCCACCTCCAGTTTCATCGTTTCTAAAGACACCGGCACCAACTGGTGGACGACGGGAAAGACCAGCCCCCCACTATCCAAAAGGACCTTCGCGCCTCCCATTCCCGTCCGGACATAAGCCTTGTTCGCCGTCGGCTTCACATAAAGCCGGGCATAGATGCAGAAGCAGAAGGCGATAAGGAAAGCAACGCCAGCGGCTGCCAAGAAAGGGCGATAGACCAGAGGAATTTCTGGATGAAGGGACGCGCCGAACGAAGCAACCATCAAGAGGAAAAAAAGGAACGCCCAGCCCAGCATTCTCAACGCCTCCTTCTCTTAAAGGCGGCTTTCTACCGCAACATAAATGCCTTCGTCTTTGTTAAAGTCAATTAAGATCACTTCTTTACCGTGAGGGATGGGAGGTGCTCCCTTCGGTGTCCGGCAGGGCAACTGACGCCTGTTTCCAAACCGGTCTCGGACCATCACCCATCCCGACTCTTCCGTCACATCAAAAATGACCCTGCCGATGGACCCGACCAATTGACGCTTGGTCTGAGCGAGGGGTCCTGTATACCCAAAGAAGCGCCCGAAAAGCCCTGCCGATGCCCTGGTGACCACGAGGGCGCCCATCCCTGCGACAGGAACTGAGAGCCACAAAAAGTTTCCCGGGGGAAGCCAAAGAGCCGACAGGATAGCGTTGGTGAGCCAGCCGAAAGCACCAAAGAGGATCAAAAAATTCTGGATCAGCATCGTCACCGGTGCCCTGCCGACGCCCAGAAAGTCCAGAACGGTCCCGCTCAAGGTGACCGGCTCGTGGATGACTGTCTTGCCTGTTAGTCCGTGATCCCCTTTGGCAAGTCCCCATCCTTTCCCCTCTGCGTGCTCGCTTGCTGAGGGGTGGTGCTCTGGTGCTCCGTGATGTTCGGCAGTCAGTTCGTGGGCTCCCGCCAATTCGTGATCTGCCCCCAGTTCATGGTCCGCTGTCAGTTCGTGATCTGCTGTCAGTTCGTGGTGTCCCGTCGCTTCATAGTGCACTGCCATTTCGTGGTGAACATCTGTGCCGTGGGCAACTTCCGTTTCGTGCAGGGCATCGGTCCCGTGCTCTGCCACCGCCTGGTGGCTGGCTTCTGCGGTTTCTGACGCCTGTTCTCCGTGTTGGCTCTCCTGCGAACCGCTCCCCATCGCCATACCAATGAGACTGACGGTCATAAAGACCAACCCGGCGACGAACGGGATGGCGTATACCAGGTTATACCAGTCCAGCCCCGCCACCTCCCATCACCTCCTTCGTCGGGTCCTGACCTGTTTTGATCTAGACTCCCTCAATTGTGGCACCCGATCGTTCCATTAGGCTATGGGCTTTGATTTTCAGCGATAGAAAACACTTGGAAAAAACTGGAAGACCTACCTCGTGACGGTTGCACGCCCTGGGATCATTTGAAACCCGATCAAGGCAGTCAAAACCCGATACAAGGCTCAAAGTCAAATTTCTCTAATGGGTTTTCGGTCGTTGTCGGGGTCACTGGCTTTTGCAATCAAAGGGAGGTCAGCGATTTCTTGGGGTGTGTATTCCGATAGTAATTCCTCAAACTTTTCCCCGTCCACCAATTCCAAAGGAACGCCGGGCATTGAAGTCAGGACATTTTCGGCGTCTCTCGTGAACGAACTGGGCGAAATCAAAATTCCCTTCATTGCATTATGATGGCGCGCCCATTGGCGAAGGCGGTGGACCTGATCCACGCCGACGGGTTCGTCCACATTGCGGAGAATGAGGACGGCGTAATTGCCCCCAATCAACTCACCGCCTCTGCGGGCAAGGATTCGCACACCCCTCTCCTCGGCGTCGGCAGGTTCGTGGTAATCCACCTCAAGCCCCATCCGAGTGATCAAGGTTAACATCAGTTCGACAAACTGTTCAAAAGGGAGCAAGTCCAGCCGGACCAAAAGACTTTCATCTGTCCGGACCATCGGCGCCTGCTTGGGGACAAAAGCCTGGGCGATGATGATCAGGACGATACCGATCAGGATGGCGACCCCAGCGTAAAAGATCAATCCCAACTTCTTCACTCCTTTTCGTGATCCCTCATTATGTCTCATTCGCCTTACCTTACCGACAGATCAAAAGAGAATTTTGACCCAACAGCCAGTCCCTGAGTGCCTTGGCTTCCCTGTGATGCCCAGGATGCAAGACCAGAAAAGCCTTCATCGTGATCGGTCGCCCCAGCGCCCCAATAAACTCCACCGTTGCATACTTTCTGCGTCCCGCCGGAACGGTTCGCCGCTCCCCCCAAAATCCCTGGCGCACCCCGACCAAACCCTTCTGGTGCACGAGAAGGAGGGACAGGGTCTCATCCAAGTTTTCGGGATCATAAAAGCAGACGACGGGCGGCACAAACGATCCCATCCGCCATCCGTAATGAGTGATCGGTCCATAGACTTCGGGCGGTTGGTCCCCTAATCCGACAAAGTTCGGATAACTTTTGGACCATTTGCCTGCTTGGAAACGACCTTCAAGGGCAACGACTTCGGCTCCTTCTGTCCCATCCTTCCCCAGCGCTTCCGCAAACACCTTAGACTCTATCTCAATGAGGGGACACCCTTTGTAAAGGCGATAGCGCTGAGATGATCGGAACTTATAGCCGTTCCTGATACCAGAGGCACTAACCTCAATAGTGGCAAAAGCAGGCGTCTGGTCCACCACTTTGATTGTTCCTTTTCTTTCTCGTTGCCACTTGATGTCATCGCGAACGAATCGGTCGGTTGTGATCGCTGGCTCCTTTGGGTTGAAAAGCCCAAACACACCGACACCCACCCCCAACCCCGCCGCCGCATAGTCCCTCCCCGTCTGTTGGGAGAGCAACTTGGTGAGGGTGCCCCCCTGATTCTCGTCCCATTCCACGATAAGTGCGCCGTTGTCAATCCGAACAACACTGCCCTGGCGGACAACCGGAATGACCGTTTCATCTTGCTGGGAGGTGGTAAACAAATAAAGCACCTCTTCTAAGTCTTCATAAACAGGGATCAATTGGATGTCATCTAATGCGAAGTTACACACCCGTTGATCTGTGTTTCCGGGAAGGATCTCTGCAGGTCTTATGCTTTTTTCAAATTCTATGGTTAGTGTCAATTGGCTTTGGGAGCCGATGAACTGCTCTGGAACGACTTGGCTGAGTTTTTGCCAGCCGTCTTTAATTGCCCAAGACCCCAACGACTGCCCATTGGCAGTTAAATGCGCTTTGTTAGTTGCCAGGCTAAAGCCTGTGAAAGTAAGAAGGTGATCGGTATGGGGTCGGACGGGAAGTGTGAGCACGGTTTTGGCACCCTCTACAGGAATCCACCTAATAGTGACACCGCCCGACCACCGTTCGGGATGACCCACTCCGCTCAAGATGAGGTCCTGATCTTTTTTGGTGCCTACATCCAGGGTCCAACCGGTCCTTGCCTCTGATGGTGACGGAAACACCGTCAGGCGACGCTGTTTTTGGTCAACATAGGCCAGGACAGGACGACCTTTGTGGTCGGCGACCGATAGCGGGGCTTTTGCTAATGAGTCAGGCAGTGGTAGGAAAAATGGGAGGTTAAGGGGGACTGGGACCCCGGTGATGGCTGCAACGGCAACGGCGTTTTGTTGCTTTGCCAAGTGTTGAGGAAACAAAAGTATCCGGATGGGCGTGCGAGCCTGATGGTGTCCCCGGTGGTCCCGCCAGGTGATCACAACCCATCCGTTGAGCCAACGGGTTTGCGACCCCTTAAGTTTCAGGTTGACGTTGACCACCTGGGACTGTCCGCCCGTAAGACGGTCTAAAGAGGCTTGCCCGAGACGGCGCCCTGACAGGTCTTCCACATAGACCCAAATGTCTCTTGCTTCGTCCATCGGAACTTGTTTGCCACACCATCCCCAATCAATGCGACCAAAGGGCGTTTCATAAGAATTAGAAATTGTCAACGCAAGAGTGGGACCGCAACCGATGCTGGTCTGTGAGTGCACTGATGACGGTTTTCCGATCACGAGAGGACGCAGAAAAACTACCTTATCATCACTGCCACCCGTCCCCCTCACCTCAATGAAAACCGTCTTGACACCCCAGTCAGCAAAGTCAGCAACCCTGACCGGTAACCGGATTTTCTGGCGTTGGAACGCTGAAAGGGAAAAAGGGACCGATTCACCCTTGACACTCGCAATAACGGACTTAAGTTGAAGGTGACCCTTGACGGGTCTATTGACAAGATTTTCTATCTCCAGTTCCGCATAGCCTTTTTGACCAGGGTAAAAGGTCCATTGAGCTGTATTGATACGAACCGGTGACCAGACAATTTGATAAACTCCATAATACTGAACCCGATCAGAAAATGTAATGCGACCCGAGCGTCTCCCGATGCTACCGTTGAGCGAAGAAAAGTTGTGACCGTCCCGAGAAACGATTACAATTTCGGCAAGAGGAAGGGTGTCAGAGAGAATAGAAAACGATAAAGCAGCGGGCTGCAGGGCACGGTTTTCCACGAGGACAAATTGCGTCCCCCCACACCGACGAATGTGACTCATCAAAGAGTTATGGGGCAGGTCCGGCGAAACGACAATCCGTCGAGCGGGTAACTTGGCGAAGCGATCCAAAATTTGGGACCACCATTGGGGATCATCAGTAAAGATGCCGTTGATGAGAATCTTCTGAAACTCACCTTTTGCCCCTTTGCCTCTGATCAACAGGTCTCTCGGTAATCCATCTTCATAAGTGCTCAGAACAGTTTTTGAGGGCAGGTCAGCAGACCGATGCACAAGGGGTGTCTGAAATGATCCAGTCAAAGGTTTCCGGAAACGAGCGATCTGTATGGGAGTCCATGCAACGCTTTTTCTCTCACCAGGTGGTATCTCCGGAGTGCTAATCTGAACCCAGTCAACGGCAAGGTTGCAGACCCGACCTTCCCCGCGAAACTTTTGGGGTTCCTTTTCACCAGGTATGTGGGTCTGTTCAAACTCCCAAGTGACCTCCATAACTTTGCCAATGGCGACCGTTGCCGGTATTGTTACCTCGTAGAGGCGCCAGCCGGGTTGCAAATAAACATCACCAACAGGAATGCCGTGGACCCTAACCGTCAAACGATTGGACCAGATGGCGTTACCGTGCCATCGCAAGACATGATCCGATCGTGGCAAGGAAGGCAGGAGAAAAGAAGTTTTGTTACCGATATCGGGTGTCCATCGGACCGTGGCTGGTGTGCCGGCGCCATAAGCCGTTGGCGGCAACAAACCCCAATTTTCTCGGTAACTAAACCCCGAAATAAGATTCTGTTCATCACCAGCAACACCGACATCCACAAAGTAATTGAATCCCTTTCTGGTGGTTGCAGAGGGATCCTTTAGAGATGCAGACGGTGACGGGGTTCGCCTTGCGGGACCATATCGGGAAAGAATCAAAACTCTGTCCCCCTGCTGCAACCATTGCTCTAAAACATCCTGTATGGGCAGGTGTTCATTGTTGAAACCAAATCCGAGAGAGCCGGAAGGAGCGACAACCACTCGGTAATGCGACAGAACCTGATCGTTTATTTCACTTTGGAGAAGCAGGTCAAACGGTATGTTGCTGCTTCGAAGTCCTTGCACGGCATTGTATAAATCGTCCGGAATGCCACCACCGTGTTCAAAAATCCAGTCGTTGACAACGAGAGCAACTTCTGATCTCTTGGTCGTGCGATCGTAAGGGTAGGTAATCTGCCAGAGGGTGGAATAAAGAAGGTTTTTCTCGCAATAGGTCTTTCCATTCTCCATACTGGGCTCCAGATTGGAGCCTTCCCACCATTCATTCCAACTAAGATGTAACACTCCGTCAAGAGGTCTCATCAAGTTCCCTATCCAAAACCGGTCATAGTGAAACGGATCAGGAGGATAAGCGGTTCCGGGAACTCGGATGTCCCAATCAAAGTAGCGATGTTTCAGGTGATCAAAAAAGATGGTGCCCAGTTTTCGGGCAATGGCAGCATGCAGGAATCGTTGGGCATCCATCTGATGAGGCAGACCGAAGATGCCGGCGTAGGAATGGCTGCCCCCAAACGTTCTAATAAATTTTTCAAATCCGTAGCCCTTAAAAGGTCCATAGCCTGCATCAAAAGAAGCGATTAAACCGGGAAAACCTGTTTCTTTTCGGATGAGTTCTTCCAAGCGTGCCCAGGATTCTTTCCACATTTCAAACTGAAAAGCGATGGAAAAAGCGCGAAGGGGACCTGGCTGAGAAAAATTCATTGAAATGTCGTCAAAAGAGGAGAAGGAAGTCTGCCATTCATAATTGAGTTTGTGTATCGTGCCGTAGCGTTGGCGAAGCCACATCCGAAAAGCCGAATCGTTGGGAGTTTCCTGGGGCAGCCCGTTTCGGGCATACACCATCTGAAACGGCTTGCCCGCCAGTCGTGTCCAGAGAGGCGAGCCGGCAAATTCCTTGAGCCAGTGGTAGGTGTCCCTTTTTTCCGAAATGTTTAGGGAAAAGTCCTTCATTGCAAAGTTCGTCCCATCTTGATAGTAACCGATTCTGATCGGGTAGCCTAAGGAGGCGACCTTTTCGGCTGCGCGCAGAACCGTTCTCTCCCGAGCCTCCCCGCCTTCCCCTCTCCACGGAGCACCCCAATAGTCTAAGAAAAAATGAGTGAAGCCCCAATCGCAGGCGAGAAGCAGGGATCGGAAATTGTCGTTAATTTTCCGATTGTCATAATAACCATAAAGAGGTGTGTTGTGAACGCCCCCCAGCCAATTGCCCCACTCAACAAGCTCATCCCACTCATACCAATAAAAGTAAACAGCGCCGACCCAGGGACGAATCCCAGAAGCCTCCTGCCTATTCTTTGCCACCATCACCAGCGTCCATGTTAACGTTGTCACCATTGAGAGAAAAAAAGTCGCCCCGACCCTTGTCCTTCTCATCTTAGATCACCAGAGCAAAAAAGTATGCACTCCACAGGCACGGAACAAGACAAAATCAACTCACTGACTGTATGTTATACGTCCTGATTTAAGAATCACAGGAAACGAGAAGGAATCAGCGTTCGGATGTTGATGCTTGCCAGTAAGAACTCTGTGCACGGTGGCTCCTACCCTCCCGCAAATTGGCGCGCCACGAACATCAGAAGGAACAGGACGGAAAGGAGATAGAGGAACCAGTGGGCTTCTTTGACTCTGCCGGTGACGAGCTTGAAGAAGGCATAAGTGATGAAACCGAAAGCAATGCCTTCGGTGATGGAGAAGGTTAGGGGGATGATGATCAGGGTCAAGAAGGCAGGGATGGCTTCGGTATAGTCGTCCCAGGGGATATGGCGGACTCCCGACATCATTAAAACAGCGATCAAGATCAAAGCGGGAGCGATGATCGGATACTGGGTGAAGGGAGGCGTTTGGGGTGTGGCAAAGGGGATGGGGACAGGCACACTGGCGCTCATCATCTTAACGACAGGGTAGAGAAAAAGACCTAACAAAAAGAGGAACGATACTGTGATGGCGGTCAAACCGGTCCTGCCACCTTGGGCGATGCCAGTGGCGCTCTCAATGTAACTGGTGATTGTGGAGGTGCCGAAGCAGACGCCAGTGACCGTTCCCACAGCGTCGCTGAGGAGGGCTTCTTTTGCTTTTTCCAGTCGCCCGTTCCTCAAAAGACCTGCCGGTGCTGCTACCCCGATCAGGGTGCCAACGGTATCAAAGATGTCTAGGAAAAGGAGAACAAAGACGACGGCGATCAGGTCTCCCAGATGTTTGGTCAGACCCGGAAAATCAAAGGCAAGAAAAGTAGGGGCAACCGACGGGGGGCGGTCTACGATTTTGCCTTCAAATCGGGCGATCTGAAACAGGAGGGCGACGACCAAACCTGCCAAAAGACCGAGAATAATTGCCCCCCGAACTTTTAACAACAACAGGACCGACATCACGATAAAGCCGACAAGGGTAATGAGAACGGACGGAGAAGTGAGGTCTCCGAGGGTGACCAGGGTGGCGGGATGAGGAGCGATCAGACCGCCCCATTGGAGCCCGATCATCGCCAGAAGCAGACCGATCCCGACGGCAATGGCGTGTTTGAGGGAGTTGGGCACGCTTTCAATGAAAGAGTTACTCAGACCCGCTAAGACCAAAACGAGAAACAGAGTCCCCGAAATAAGGTTGGCTGCCAGGGCTTGCTGAAAAGTGAACCCCATCGTCCCGCAGATGATGAAGGCGAAAAAAGCGTTGTGCCCCATCCCTGGCGCCATTGCGATTGGGTAGTTGGCTAAGAGACCCATTAAGAAGGTTCCCACAGCAGAGCCGACGCAGGTAGCGACCATCACAGCGCCAGGATCCATTTTCGCTGCGCTTAGAATGATCGGGTTGACAAAGATGATATAGGACATCGTCAGAAAAGTCGTCAGTCCTGCCAAAAGTTCTGTCCGGACTGTGGTCCCGTGGCGAGAGAGGGCAAAGCGGCTGTCCAGCCAGTTTCGGACCGCATCCATTCCCTTCACCCCTTTCAAAAGTCCGAATCCCGTCGGACTAACCTTTCTTCCTGGCTATCGTCCCTTCAAAATGTGCCATCGGGAGAGGGACCGTGATGTCGGGATGTCCCTGTCGCAAGGGGGTCTGGTGGACCTACAATCTGCTGGGCTGGCTGGTAAGCCCTGCTTTCGGTTGGTATGCTGTTAAGAGATTGTGTTCGGGAACTTCTTGGAGTGCTTACCGGGACTGGACCGGTCGGTTTCCAGCGATCGGGCACAACAGGGACCAAAGGCTCCGCTTTTGGGTTCACGCGGTGTCCGTTGGTGAGATGATGGCAGCGGGGCGACTGATAGATGCCCTGCGGCAACGGTGGTCCGACGCCCAAATTTTGGTCACGACGGTCACGGAGACGGGCTACCAAACTGCCCAGAAAATCGCTCGGTCTGCCGACAGGGTTCATTTCCTTCCTTTTGATCTATTACCTTTTCCCTGGTGGGGGATGAGGCAGTTTTGCCCCGATGCCTTGATCCTGGTGGAAACGGAACTTTGGGGGAACCTTCTTCATTCCGCCAAGGCTATCGGAGCCCTAACGGTTTGGGTTAATGGACGGATTTCCGATGCCACCTATGCGAGAGGGCGGCATCGGTTGGGATCGGCGGTCTATCGGTGGCTTCTGTCCCATCTGGATTACTGTCTGATGCGCACCCCCGAGGACGGAGACCGACTCGTTCGCTTGATCGGACATTCGGTGCCGTCAGAGGTGGTCGGTGACCTTAAATTAGAGATGGGTTCGGTCCCTCTTGATGAAAGTCGGCTGTCGGTGCTGCGCCAAAGCCTGGGTTTGAGGGAAGGGGACCCTGTTCTGGTCGCCGGCAGCACTCATCCTGGCGAGGAAGAGATTGTCCTCAAGGCTTATCAAGCCCTTCGGTCCCGATTCCCGTCCCTTCGGCTCATCCTGGCGCCGCGGCACATTGATCGGGCGGGAGAAGTTGCGGACCTGATCGCTCGCCAAGGCTTGAGGTATCGCCGGAGAACCGACGCCAACGAGGAGAACCTTGATGGAAGTGAAGTTGTGATCTTGGACACCGTTGGAGAACTGGCGCAAGTTTACGGTTTGGCAACGGTCAGTTTTGTAGGTGGGAGTCTGATCCCGAGAGGGGGGCACAACCTGTTAGAGCCTGCCTTTTTCGGGGTGCCGGTTTTATTCGGTCCGCACATTGACAACTTTCGCTACCATGGTGCGGAACTGGTCAAAAGTGGGGTCGGTTACGTCGTTCGCGATGGTGACGAACTGGTCCATCAGATAATCTTCTTTTTAAAATCAGCAACGATTAGGCAGACCGTTAGCGAGAGAGCGCAAAAACTCTTGTCCCAACATCAGGGGGTTGCCCGTCGCATCGTGGAACGAGTGGCTGATCTTTTGAGGGAAAAACGGAAACGACGATAGCCGACTTAACACTTAGGAGTTTTTTGTCACGATGAGTTGTCTGTCTTTTCCAATTAAATGGGTCGGGGGATGGAGAGGACGGTGCGAGGGTTTCATCAAGTCAAGAATCCATCAAAACACCCTTCCCATTTTCAAAGGCATCAGAAATCTGGCGTGGGGTGTGATCGCTCTCCGCAACCGATGGAATCCAGAACAACCGGTGAGGGTTCCGGTGCCAATCATTAGCATCGGGAACCTGACATTGGGTGGTTCCGGTAAAACACCCCTGTGCCGTTGGGTGTGTGAAAAAGTGAAGTGGCTGGGCTTTACACCTGCTGTTCTAACACCGGTGAGAGAGGATCAAGATGAAGCAAGAGAACATCTCTCCGAAGGATGGAAAGTTTATGCCGGTCGGGATCGGGTGTCATCGGCTCGCAAGGCTGTATCGGACGGTGCCGACCTGCTCGTTCTTGATGACGGTTTTCAGTATCAGCGTCTAATGCGGGACCTGGACATCGTCCTTTGGGATGCATGTGTGAGGGTAGACCCTGATTATCCCCTCCTGCGACAGCCGCTAAAAATGTTGAAAAAAGCATCACTGATCGTGTTCAGCAAAATGGATCTGGAAAATAAAACGGGCTATGAGAGAACAATTCAGTCTTTGGAGCGATGGGCAGGGTCGGGCAAAGTAATGGCGGGCTTCGCTTATGCTGTTAGAGAACGGTGGGAAGGGATGCGGCTGCTGGGGGTGACCAGTGTGAATGATCCCTATTATTTTGCCCGAACACTTCAGAAGACCGGATGCAGGATCGTTGGGATTTTGGCTTTTCCCGATCATTACCCGTTCAAGGCGAAGGATGTGGAAAGAATTCAGGAAGAAGCCACTCGGGTAAGAGCCGATGGTGTCGCGGTGACGAAGAAGGACATCGTCAAGTTGGGATCCATTTGGTTCGGTGCGCTGCCCCTTCGGCTGGTCACTATTGATTTGAAGTGGGTATTTGGTCAAAAGGATTTTGAGGACGTCATTGTAACAATCTGCCGAATGGCGAGGCAGCGAAAGTAAAGTCGGGATGACCCTAATGAAGGTGCTCCTTTATTCCTTTTTAGGACCAAAGATGGTATCAGGTTTGGTGGGTTTGACCGCCCAGTGCTCCTGGGAGAAACTGACGGACTTATCTCGTCTCCTTTCTTGGTTCCTTTTTCGGTTTTGGAGCCATCGTCGGGCAGTGGCTGTCCACAACATTCGCTTTGCCTTAGGACTGAGTGAGCGGGAAAGTTTAGAGTTTGCCCGAAGAGCCTTTCATCACACGGTCCTCACCGCTCTGGAGTTTATAAAGATGGGTCAAGATCCGCAGGGTGCGTTGGAGAGGGTCTCCGTGAGTGGTCTTGCAGAAAGTCAGCGGGTGTTACAGGAAGGAAGAGGGCTGATCATCGTTACGGGTCATTTGGGCAATTTTGAATTAATGGGAGCGGCGTTAGCCCACTATCTGCCGTTATGGGTGATTGCTCGCCCTCAAAGCCCTCTCGTCTGGCACCTTGTCAGAGGGATTCGGGAAAAGGTCGGGATGCGGGTCATTGAGAAGTTTGGTTCCCTGCGGACCGCTCTTTCTGTGCTAAGAAGAGGACAAGTTTTGGGCATTCTTTCCGATCAGCATGCGGGGACCGATCCTGGCTCAACGACCGTGACCTTTTTTGGGAGAAAAGCCAGCGTCTATACGACACCTGCTCTTTTGGCTGCCCGAGCGCAGGCAGGTCTGGTTTTTGGATTTAGTCACCGCATAAAGGGTGGTCGCCATCAGGTTCACCTGCGCCCCCCCCTGTGGGTGAGACCGTCGCAAGTGGAGGAGGTGACCCGATTGTTCTGCCAAGAGTTAGAGAAAGAGATCTTAAAAGCACCCGAACAGTGGTGGTGGCTCCATGACCGATGGAAGGGTGAGAGGATGGGTCTGATATGAACGAACGATTTCTGCAGACGATCCGGTCGTCGGCTGAGGTCCTGTTTTTATGTGAGCAGATCGCCGATGAGGTGGCTCGTCTCTCCGAACTGCTGATAGAGCGCCTTCGTAATGGGGGGACGGTTTTCACTTTTGGCAATGGGGGAAGTGCTGCTGAGGCGGTGCATTTTACGGGAGAATTGGTGGGTCGGTTCCGCCGCGAAAGAAGGTCGCTGCCGGCTGTGGCTCTGGTTTCGGATCTGTCCACTCTGACCGCCATCGGCAACGACTACGGTTATGAGCAAATCTTTGCCCGTCAAGTAGAGGCGCTGGTCAAAGCGGGAGACCTGGTGATCGGGCTGAGCACCAGCGGGACTTCCGTCAATGTCTTAGAAGGTTTGCAAGCGGCAAAAAGACGGGGCGCCACCACGGTCCTCCTCACCAGCCAGCGCTGTTCCGCAGCCGTGCTGGGTGCGGACCTTCTCCTTCGGGTGCCGACAGACGAGACCGCTCGTGCCCAAGAGGCGCACTTGGTTATCCTGCATTACCTTTGCGAAGAGGTGGACCGAGCCTTTGGACCATCGCCCCATTAGCCAACCTTACCGATCTTGTGTCGTTAAAGCCCATAGGACAAGCGAGGAATGACAACCGGCACCTCCCCGTCCGATCGGATTGCCGACTCTCCCCGCACATTTGCGGCATAAAGAAACTGAGGGCAAATTCTTTCCGTTTATGGATCTAATGGGACCAGCATCAGCGGGGTTGGTCAAAACCGTGCACCTGAAATGCCCTCTTTACACAGATAAGAAAATGCATCATAATAAGATAGGAATGAGACGCGGGGTGGAGCAGCCAGGCAGCTCGCCGGGCTCATAACCCGGAGGTCGCGGGTTCAAGTCCCGCCCCCGCAACCAGGCAAGTGGGTTGGAAAAGGGAAATACGATAGAGGAGAGAAAGGAAAACTGCGGCGGGGAGCCACCCCCTGGGGCTCACCTCCCGACCCACCCCAAAACCTCGCCAGCTCCCCGCCCTTTTTCTTGCATCCGTTTCTCCGTTAAGGGCTTTGCGGC
>JANXBO010000051.1 GCA_025057575.1 Candidatus Caldisaccharidevorator malaysiensis | reverse complement strand
TGAAAACAGCCACATTAGAACTTAGGTTCCAAAGACACTTTGACCTTCGTTGTTTTCTCCGGTTTAACCGTGATCGGTAATTGGACATAATGATGGAGGGGTTGCGAGATAAAGAGGGTGTGATTGCCGGGTGGGAGATTTTTGATGATGGCTTCGCCGGCATTGTCGGCAACATTGGTGCCTAATTCTACTTTGGATGAATGAAGAATGCTGATATATGCCGTCAACGCTTTGCCCTGTTTTTTGTCTTGAACAACAACGTAGGCGTTTCCGGCTCGTTTGATGGTCACCTTCGTTCGGACAATGCCACCCTTATCCGGAATTAGAACTTTTTGCGGCTCGCTTGCCCATCCCCCTCCTTTGGCAATTAACCAGTAAGTGCCAGGAGGAAGATGCGAAAAACGAAATTGCGGATCGTGCAGCGTCACGGTTTGAATGAAATCCGGTCCGCCACTCCACCACTCATCCCGATGCAGCACGACCTGCACCTTGTCTTCACCGACCCTCTTGCCAAAGTCTTTTGGAAAGACGACTCGCCCCATCACGTCACCAAGGCTCCTGAGCACGGTCAACGTTCCGACATTTACAATGCCCGTTGGTGGCACTATTACTTTTTTGATCAATGCCGGCAATGTGTTGTGATAATAGCGTCGTGCCTCAACCACGAGTTGCCATTCGCCACTGGGAACAGGGGAAATGGTAAAGCGACCGTCCTCATCAGTGTGGGTGGTCATTAGAGCCGGTGAATAGGACCCTACTCTTTGAATGCTCACTACTTCCATTGGCAGCGGACGACCCTTTTCGTCAACCAATCTCCCTTGAACGCCGCCAGTTTCTAAAGTGAACGAAAGATGTAAGGGTTCGTCGGAGGGCGGAATCGTTACCCAGCGGACTGCTGCTCCTTTGTCCGGCGACCAAACCGTGAGCGCTCCTTCACCGATGGGGCTGTCTCCTTCAAAGCGACCGAAAGGGTCGGTGAAGAGCCTCTTACCTACAGTCACAACAACCGCATTGGTGACGGGTTCTCCGTCAAGTGATCGGACTTCTCCTATCAATCGGCGCCATCGTTCCGGCTCTAAGATCACTGGCACCTCAACGACCGTCCCGGCAGGCACAAACATAAAGCGATTGGAAACTGTGTTCCCGTCCCAAGCTGATAGGACGAAAGAGCCGGGAGGTAAAGCATTAAAAGTAAACACACCATTGGGATCTGTGACCGTGCGCTGCAAGAATCCATTCAAGAATTCATTGGGGATGAGTGTGTAATCCACTATTTGATCACCAATTCTGTATCGGATGGTCACCTCTGCCTTTGCGACCGGCTTACCGTTGTCGTCTCTGACGACTCCCTTCAGCCGAGCAGGTCGTGGTAAGATGATGCGAGCGACTTTCGTCTTCGGTGTTACATACAGCCAATGAGCGGATGAAACACCCTTGTGCCATTGAGAGCGGGGGACTTCAACCACGATATGATGTCCGCCCAGCCGTTTGGGCACCGTCACCGTGCCCTTGTGATTTGTTAGGGCACCGTCAAGGCTGACGCCAGAGGCTGGGGTCTTGCCATCCGCCCAAAACAACTGAAAAACGATCGGGATCAGAGGAGGAAAGTGGCGGGTTTGTGGCTCTAACTTTATGACGCCAAGGTTGATCGGTTCCCCCAACCGGTCCAGAACGAAGGTCCTCCGTGCCGACCAGGTTCGCCAGGATCCGTCGCTTACTTCATCTGCTTCAAAAATCACATTAATAGCGGTAGGACCCCACCACCGCTGTGCCCGTGGGTGCCATTCAGCAAAGGGAAATTCCCAAAGAATGCCGGCACTTTCATAAGATGACACTGTGATCGGGTGGAGCGTGCTGACCCTGCCTTTTTGCTCCAATCTTACCCGAACCGTTTCAATGTGTTCTGACGGTATCACAAGTTGCGCGGTGACCTGTGTAATCGGGATGCGACGCAAGACCAATCGCAGAGTCGTCTCGGACTCAGCCTTCACGACCACACGATGCGCACACGCCACTCCATATCCCGGCGACCACGCATACGCAGAATAGACGTCCGGTGAGAGTGCCCGAACACCGACACCCTCATCGTCGGTAAGCCACTGATCACGGGTAAGCACCATCAAACTGACGTCGGTCATCCACTGATACCATTCGTGCAAACTGATTTGTTTGTTTAGTTCCTTTTGTCGCTTCAAAAACCAATAGTGCCATTCTGACAATATTTGGTCCGACCAAGGATAACAATATGCATAGGCGTCGGGCACTAGACTGACGATGGCGGGAAGTGGCTGACCTTTTTCATCACCGACGCTGACCCGCAAGGATCCTGTCTGAGCCGCCGCAAGGCTATAGGTTAGGAAAAGTCCCATCAGCCATCCCTTGCGAAGCATTAATAAAAAACCTCCCTATAGTCTTTATCTGTGTTCACCGATACTATTTTATAACACTCTAAGCAACTTGGGCTTTGGAAGATTTAATGAAGAGCCTACCGCCGTCTATCGCATCTTACCCGCTACCAGGAGGGGGCTGGGGAGGGGGGATCTCAATGGTCACCGACGTTGTCGGTGGGACGTTGATTTCCCTGGTCGCTTGCCGACCCGCCGCCGTTGCGGTCAGGATCCACTTCCAACCTTTGCCTAAAGCAATCGTCGCACCCTCTTGCGGAACACTTACCGTGTCGGGAGGGAACGGTGTCATTGGGGGCGAGGGATTGGTGAAAGATGCGCCTCTGGTGATTTGCACCGTGCCCGCCATCGGCGTTTGCCCGACCTTGATAGACACCCTGACATCCTGCGTTATGTTGCGCACACCTGGCATCGGACCTTGCTCTCGTAAAGCTAGATTGAGCACCCATATGTCACCTATCGGTTTAGCGTCCTCGGTTTTCCAAATCTCCTTTTCTCGTCCTTCGGCGACCAGTAACGATTTGCCGAAGGCTTCTATCGCTGCTACGACCAGCAGTTCCCTCCTGTTTATGCGCCGCCCCATAATTGCGTCAGTGAGGGGTTTCACGAGCGAAGTAATCAAGTTCGCAGACCATAGTGGGGTCTTCTTGAGCTTGCGATAGGGAACACCCCATACCCCAACGACCATCGGTTGAGTGGGATGCAGATCCCAATGGACGCAGCCTTCGGAGTAAGGTCGGACGGGGATGAATCCCGTCAGCGGGTTTGCTGTTGACTCATCCTGAAGGCGGTCTAACTCCTCAACCAGTGACGCCTGCGATGGTTCCTCTTTCGTCACCAGAGGCCATTCACGAAGGAACCTGAGTAGTTTGACAGGAACGTGCTTGTTCAAGTACTCGAGTGGCGGGGATATCCGTGCCTCATCGGGGGTGTCATTCCGGAACCGCTTTGTCATACAATAAGGAATATCAAACGTGAGGGGGTAGGGCGTCACTTCCACCCAAGTGCCACAAGTGGACTTCAATCGCGTATCTAAAAGGCTGCATCCCTTTGGTGGCGGACCGATGATACCGACACTTGTTACATCATGTCGGTCATTGATCTCACCAGTGTGGGGTGCGCACCCACCGGTCACACGATAACTTGTGACAAAACACATATGAGTTGATGTGGTTTGGAGAAGAACTAAGCGTCCGTCTTGCGCCCGCTGCCAATTCACGTCCGTCACAACCGTATGCCCGCCCTGGTGAAGACCGTAGCCAGCAACCTCCGTATCTATGTCTCTTGGCGGAGGATGGGGGATCCAGCCGCCCCTTAATGTAACGATCCAGAGACGGACCTTAAGGTCTTGAATCAATAAGTTGGCTAAAACCTGCTCTTTCGTGCCCTTGATCACTATCTGGCGAAAATTGACAGGGTCGTTAAGAGTGACCGTGCCTACAATTTGGGAACCGCCTTTCGTTGCCAACAACTCTTCTTCCAATAATTTCCTATCATACTCCCATATCTCTGCTTTTTTCAGTCTTTTTCGTTTGTCTCGGACTTCAACTATCAAGGTCGTCGGATAAAGAGTGTCCCACCAAACCCAGTCCTGTTCGGGGGGTTCCTGATACACCCGGTCGTCAAAAGCGTCGGGGTTAGGCTGTTCAATGGCTCTAAACCAGGAGATGCGGGCGTTCATCGTTTTTTCTTTAACCTGAAAGGTATCAAAATGCCGATGAGGTCCCTGGAAACCTACCCCTAAAGACAGGGCAGGGTCAAAGGGACAAACCTGTAAAACAAGTTTTGGCGCTTTGGGATTGGTTAAAGCGAGACCGACGACAGGTATTAATAAGAGGCAAACAGACCGCACCCGCATTCCCATCACCCCGAGACCCATTTGAATGTAAAGACTAACACAATGAGAGGTGAATAGAGATGGGACCGGGGAGAAGAGAACTTGGTTAGGGACGAGGGGTAGTGGGTCTGAGGACAGAGGAGCCGGGGAGGATAGAAGGAAGGCGGAAAAGGCGATCAAGCCCTCGGGCGATTAGTGCGGGTCAGCTCCACCTGTTACCAGGCTTCCACCTCCCGCCTATCAAACGGGTGGTCTTCCCGTGCCCTTACCGACTCAAGGTCGTGGGAGGCCTCATCTTGGGGGGGGCTTCCCGCTTAGATGCCTTCAGCGGTTATCCCTGCCCAGCATAGTTACCCGGCGCCTGCCGCGGGTGCGACAGCCGGGACACCAGAGGCTGGTACCGGGGAATCCTCTCGTACGACCCAGGTCTCCCCTCAAGCCTCCAACGCCCACGGCGGATAGGGACCGACCTGTCTCACGACGGTCTGAACCCAGCTCACGTACCGCTTTATATGGGCGAACAGCCCAACCCTTGGGACCCACTTCAGCCCCAGGATGCGATGAGCCGACATCGAGGTGCCAAACAGCGCCGTCGCTGGGAACGCTCGGGCGCTATTAGCCTGTTATCCCCGGGGTAGCTTTCATCCGTTGATCTCCGGCGGTTCCACACCCAACCGAAGGGTCACTAAGCCCCGCTTTCACGGCTGCTCGGCTTGTGAGCCTCACAGTCAGGTCCCCTTCTGCCTTTGCACTCCACGGGCGATTTCCATCCGCCCTGAGGGGACCTTTGGGCGCCTCCGTTATCTTTTGGGAGGCGGCCGCCCCAGCCAAACTGCCCACCTGACCCTGTCCTGGGACCGGATTCACGGCGCCCAGTTAGGACCCAAGAGCAGAAAGGGTGGTATTCCACGATCGCCTCCACCCCGCCCGAAAGCAGGGCTTCGCCGGCTCCCACCTATTCTCTGCATCCCGCCCCAAAGCCCAAGAACAGGCTGCAGTAAAGCTCCACGGGGTCTATCCGTCCCGCCGCGGGTAGTCCGCGTCTTCACGGACACCACAGTTTCACCGGGCCCCCCGCTGAGACAGCGTCCAAGTCGTTATGCCTTTCGTGCGGGTCGGAACTTACCCGACAAGGAATTTCGCTACCTTAGGACACTCAGGGTTAGTGCCGGCGTTTACCCAGGCTTCGGGGCGCGAGCCTTGCCGGACTTTCATCCGGCGAACCCGTCCCCTTAACCTTTGGGCACTGGCCAGGCGTCAGCCCCTATACGTCCCCTTTCGGGTTAGCAGGAACCTGTGTTTTTGTTAAACAGTCGCCCGGACCGATTCTCTGCGGCCGTTTCGGGCTAATAGGATGCGTGATCCGTTCACCCTACTGCGGCTCCCCTTCTTCCGAAGTTACGGGGACATTTTGCAGAGTTCCTTAGCGGGGGTTATCCCGCGCGCCTTTGGATGCTCTCCTCGCCCACCTGTGGCGGTTTACGGTACGGTCACCGACTTTCCGCATCGCCCTTTCGGGCGAACTCGGTTTGGGTTTTTCTTGGCTTCCTTGAGGTGCCACTTCGCCGCACCAAGGCGACTCGCTCCCGCCAAGCCAGCCTTTCTCAGAGAAAAGCCGACTCCACGGTCGCCCCGCGTCTCCTGTAACGGGTAGGCTCTCTTGGAAGCGTCCCCCTTCCCTGTTGGCGGTAGTCGGTGGGGCCGGAATATAAACCGGCTGTCCTTCGCCTACGCCTGTTGGCCTCGGCTTAGGGCCGCCTCACCCGACGCTGACGAGCGTTGCGTCGGAAACCTTGGGCTTTCGGCGGGCAGGATTCTCACCTGCCTTATCGCTACTCGTGCCGGGATTCTCACTTCCGCTTGCTCCACTCGTCCTTTCGGTCAAGCTTCACAGCAAGCGGAACACTCCCCTACCGCCTGACGGTTCTGAACGAACCGCCAAGCCCGCAGCTTCGGTGCTGGGCTTAGCCCCGTTGAATTTTCCGCGCAGAATCCCTCGGCCGGTCAGCTTTTACGCACTGTTTAAAGGATGGCTGCTTCTAAGCCAACCTCCCGGCTGTCTTAGGAATTCCACCTCGTTCTCCACTTAGCCCAGACTTGGGGACCTTAGCTGGCGGTCTGGGTTGTTTCCCTTGCGACTCCGGAGCTTATCCCCCAGAGCCCGACTGCCAGGACTTAGCCTCCAAGAGACCAGCGACAGCATTCGGAGTTGGACGGGATTCGGTAGGCTGTCAACCCCCTACTCCCATCCGTCGCTCTACCTCCGTCGCTGAAGGTCCTGACGCCACACCTACATGTGTTTCGGGGAGAACCAGCTATCTCCGAGCTCGGTTGGCGTTTCACCGCTACCCCCACCTCATCCCACGGTTCTGCAACACCGACGGGTTCGGGCCTCCATCCCCGGTTAAGGGAACTTCACCCTGGGCAGGGGTGGCTCGCTCGGTTTCGGGTCGGTCGCCAGCGACTCAACGCCCTCTTCAGACTCGGTTTCCCTCTGGCTCCGGACCTGATGGTCCTTAACCTTGCCACTGACGACCACTCCCCGGCTCATTCTTCAAGAGGCACGCCGTCAGGCTTTCCCATCTCCTTGCGGAAACGGGCATAGCCCTCCGACTGCTTGTAGGCATACGGTTTCAGGTTCTTTTCACTCGGCTTCCCACCGTCCTTTTCACCTTTCCCTCACGGTACTGGTGCGCTATCGGTCACCAGGGATATTTAGCCTTAGGGGGTGGTCCCCCCAGATTCACCCAGGCTTCCACGGGGCCCGGGCTACTTGGGAGCCTCACCCCGGAAGGTCTTTCCTTTTCGCCTACGGGGCTATCACCCTCTTTGGCCGGCCTTTCTCAAACCAGTTCGGCTAAGGAAAGACTTGGTCACTTCCTGAGGGGTCCGCAGCCCCCTCTGGCAAGGTCCCTCTACCCCGATTTCGCAACGCCTGCGGGCTTTGGCACGAAATCGGTTTGGGCTGTGCCCCGTTCGCTCGCCACTACTTGGGGCATCGCGACGTCCCTTTCGGGAAGTCCCGGTCACTGACCGGTTTTGCTTTCTTTTCGTCCCGCTACTAAGATGTTTCAGTTCGCGGGCTTCCCCCCAGCCGGCTATGGATTCACCGGCTGGTGACGGAGTTTTTCCCCGTCAGGTTTCCCCATTCGGGAATCCCCGGATCACAGCCTGCTTGCGGCTCCCCGGGGCTTTTCGCAGCTTGCCACGCCCTTCTTCGGTCCCTGGTGCCCAGGCATCCACCGTATGCCCTTGTTCGCTTGACCGCCTTTTTTGATTTCAGCACGCAGGTCACCCGGCTCCTTACACCGCTCAGCCCAGCGACCGAGCGGCTGTCCTCAGACCCAACTGTGAAGGTTCATAGATGGGGGTTACAAAATGGACCTGGGCGGAATTGAACCGCCGACCTCCGGCTTGCAAAGCCGGCGCTCTCCCGACTGAGCTACAGGCCCGGCGGTTCCCTTCCCCTTGGTCAGTTCGCGCCCCTAATGGGCCTGCGAGGACTTGAACCTCGGACCTCGCCCTTATCAGGGGCGCGCTCTGCCACCTGAGCTACAGGCCCTTAACAGAAGGGTAGCGCTGGGCGGATCGTGACGGAGCGGCAACGCCACGGGCGGATCAGGAAAGAGACAGTCCGACCTATCCGTTCCCCTGTCGGGGAACCGGACTCCTTAGAAAGGAGGTGATCCAGCCGCAGCTTCCGCTACGGCTACCTTGTTACAACTTACTCCCAGTCACCAGCCACACCCTCGGCGGCTGCCGCCGCCGAAGCGGTTAGCCCACCGACTTCAGGTGCAGCGGGCTTCCGTGAGTTGATGGGCGGTGTGTACAAGGCCCGAGAACGTATTCACCGCCGTTTGGCTGACCGGCGGTTACTAGCGACTCCTCGTTCACGCAGGCGAGTTGCAGCCTGCGATCCCAACTGAGCCCGCTTTTTAGGATTGGCTCCCCCTCGCGGGGTTGCGACCCATTAGAGCGGGCATTGTAGCATGTTTGCAGCCCAGGGCATAAGGGGCACGCGGACTTGACGTCATCCCCACCTTCCTCCTGCTTACGCAGGCTGTCCCCTCAGAGTTCCCGGCATTACCCGCTGGCAACTGAGGGCGGGGGTTGCGCTCGTTGCAGGACTTAACCAATACACCTCACGGCACGAGCTGACGACAGCCGTGCACCACCTGTGCGGGCTGGACGGAAGACCGTCCCACCTGTCCCTTTCGGGTAGGCTTGCGCCCGCATGTCAAGCCCTGGATAAGGTTCTTCGGGTAGCATCGAATTAAGCAACATGCTCCGCCGCTTGTGCGGGCCCCCGTCAATTGGTTTAAGTTTCAGGCTTGCGCCCGTACTCCCCAGGCGGGGCGCTTATTGGTTTCCCTGCGGCACGGGGAGGGTCGATGCTCCCCACACCTAGCGCCCATCGTTTACTGCCGGGACTACCCGGGTATCTAATCCGGTTCGCTCCCCCGGCCTTCGTCCCTCAGCGTCAGGAGCGTCCCAGAGAGCCGCCTTCGCCACTGGTGTTCCGGCGGATATCGACGCATTTCACCGCTCCACCCGCCGTTCCGCTCTCCTTTTCCGCCCTCAAGTCACCCAGTTTCCCCCGTCCTCTGCCCGTTGAGCGGGCAGCTTTCACAGGAGACTTAGGCGACCGCCTACGGACCCTTTAAGCCCAGTAAATCCGGGCAACGCTCGCCCCCTCCGTATTACCGCGGCTGCTGGCACGGAGTCAGCCGGGGCTTCGGTGAAGGTACCGTCCGCCAGGTCTCCCTGGCTTCTTCCCTTCCCGATTGGGGTTTACACCCCGAGAGGCTTCTTCCCCCACGCGGCGTCACTGGGTCACCCTTTCGGGCATTGCCCAAGATTCTCGGCTGCTGCCCCCCGTAGGGGTCCGGGCCGTGTCTCAGTCCCGATGCGGCCGGCCACCCTCTCAGGCCGGCTACCCGTCTTCGGCTTGGTAGGCCATTACCCCACCAACTACCTGATGGGACGCGCCCCCATCCCAGAGCGGCAGCGGTCGCCCGCTACCTTTCCTCCCTGTTCCTCCGAACAGGGAGCGTATCCGATATTAGCCTCAGTTTCCCAAGGTTATCTCGGTCTCCAGGGCAGGTTAGGCACGCGTTACTCGCCCGTTCGCCGCTCAGCATCTCCCCTCCGGTTGCCCTTTGAGGAGACCTGCGCTCGACTTGCATGCCTTAGCCACGCCGCAAGCGTTCGCCCTGAGCCACCATCAAACTCTCCAGCAGGTTTCGTCTCCCCCTGCTGACGCAGGGGGCTCCGATTTCCTGACTTTTTGAACGGGCCGCTCGCCTGTCTCTTTCCAAGAGCCAGTCGCCCAGCGCTATTCTCCTGTCAAGGTTCCATCGCCACCCAATATTATAGCACCCTTTCTCCCATTCGTCAAGGGACTGGGTGGCTTCGCCCCTCTTTCAAGGTGCCAAAATTATTCTAAAAAAACTTCTTACTTTGTAAAGACCATTTTGCCCAGAATTTTGCCCTTTTTGACGCTTTTTTCAACTATACCCTTTCACTCTGCTCCCTCATCCTTCTCCTCACCCCTAAAGACCAAACAAGGGGAAAAGCCTGACAGACATCGGTTCTCTTGTCCTTCCCCTTGATCCGCTCCCTCAGAGGATCCTGACTCGCAGATGCCCCGTTCGCTACAGAGAGGGCGGCGTCGGGGGGCGACTGGGGGCTGTCACGGTGAGCCGTATTCCGTCCCCAACTCTCTGCGTCTGATTTCCCCTCAGATCCCTTGCTAAGACCCAGACTTGATATTCCTCTGCCTGCCCGTCAGAACGGGTGTTGGGACGCAACGTCAATTGTCCTTCATACAGCCCGCCGGATCCCGCCCTGAAATCTGCCCTTTCCTCCGAACCGTCTGGTCTTCGGACTACTGCCCAAACGGAATGGACTCCCGACGGATCCGTTACTCGCGCTGAAATAAAGACCGTCCCGCCCAGATAGGTAAGCCGCTCCCGGCTCACCTGAACATCGGCGATAGAGGGGGGCACCTCATCGGCAAGAACAGGACCTTCCCCCACGCAGCCGCTGGCCAAGAGGAGCAAGGGGAAGACCCATAAAGTCACCGCCACCCGCCTTCTCATCTTCTTTACCTCCCATCAGACGACTATTAAAGTCACAGGAAGCATCTCGCACCTGATCAACCGTCTCTGCCAAAATTTTTCCAGCCGGCAAATTAACGACTATAGTGCACTCTTTGGAATCTTTTGTGAAAAAGGTCACTGTTGCAAACCGAGTCTTGTCCCTTACCCTTACCAAAAGCGTCCCATTGAACGAGTCCCCTACTGGGGAATGGGAAATCCGGTATGGAGTCGGGCAGGCGCCGTTCTTTAACAGTCTTTGATGCCCACTGTGACAGTTTGACTAACGTTGAGGATCTGTCGGTCCTTCTTGAGGAGAGGCAAGAAGGGCATTGGGACCTATCCCGATTCGTCAGGGGCGGTGGGCGCTGGCAAGTCCTTGCCGTGTTTACCCCGCCCCGCTATCGGGGCAAAGAGGCTTTTCTTTTTGCCGTCGCCCACGTTGAAAAGGCTCTTGAATGGATGGAAGCATCGAGCCGGCACCTTCGGCTCATTCTTTCCAAAAGGGATCTGAGAGACGATGGGCGGGTCGGCATCCTTTTGGCGTTAGAAGGGGCTTCCCCGTTGATCGGTCGGGTGGATCTTTTGAGGATATTCTTTCGGCTGGGGGTGCGCTTGATCACCCTCACTTGGAACTATGGAAACGAACTGGCAGATGGCGTCGGCGTTTCGGATCCCAAGGGACTGACCGAGGCAGGACGGAAAGTTGTGGACGCTTGCCAAAATTTGGGCATCGCCGTGGATGTGTCTCATTTATCACTGCCCTCTTTCATCAGCCTTATGGAAGTAGCGGAAAAACCAGTCATTGCCAGCCATTCCAATTTCTACAGTTTGTGCCCTCACAGAAGAAACCTAACGGATAAGCAGGCTCTTCAAATAGCCCGAAGAGGCGGGGTCATCGGTCTGACCTTCGTCCCTGAATTTGTCGGCGGTGGCGCCAATCGTTTTCTTGATCATTTTTTTCACGGTCTTCAGTTGGTCGATCAGGACCACTTAGCCGTTGGATCAGATTTTGACGGGTGCACGAATCCTGTTTATCCGGATGCGTCTCACTATGCCGACCTGGACCAGGACCTGAAGAAAAGAGGGGTTCCAATAACCGTCCGAGATCGTTTCTTTAGCAAAAATCTCCTTAAGTTCTTCAAGTCCGTTTTGCCACCTTAGCGCTGGTGTCTCTTCCTATGAGACAAAAACCCATCCTCCATTAGGGCACAACCGCACCGATCGCGACCTTGAGAAACCCTTTTGTCAACACGATCGGTCGCTCTTGGTTCCATCTTAACTTAAAATCTGTGCTTGGTGGGTGAAAGAGGATGGACTGGATCGGATTGATTTTGCTAACAAGTTTGACTCCAGCACCCGATGCAACCCTTGAGACGCCCTATTTATCCGTGCACATCGGCAAGGATGCCATCCTGTCCGTGAAAGATAAAAGGAACGGGAAGGTTTGGCAGACCGTTGTGCCCGTCGGAACGGTCCATCAAATGGAAGGGCTTTCCGCAACACAAGTTCGCCTGTCGATCTCGGGTCATCAACTGCGAGGGGACCCCTTAACAGTCGGAGCCACCGTTACCGTTAAGGACGACGTCCTCACTATTACGATTGATCTGCAAGACCGCGCCCAAAAGGTAGGACCCATTCAAGGGGGACCTGGTCTCGTGACGGGAACCAGTGGGACGGACATACTGCTAACCCTTTACGGCAACGGGATTGCGGTGCCGGCTGACGGGAAGAGTTTTGAAGGATGGCATCTCCATACCTACGGTTCCCTTGATATGCCTTGGGTCGGGGTGACGGACGGAGAATCAGGTTATCTCCTTCTCTGGGATGGACAAAGTGCCGATGACGGTTTGTGCGTTTTACCGAGGGACAAAAAGACGGGACAACTGGTCCCTGTCCCCTATCATGAGCCCACCTTCGGACAGTTCGGTTACCCCAGGACCGTTCGTTATTTTTTTGTAGACCAAGGTGGTGTGGTCCGTCTCTGCCAGCGGTATCGGCAAGTGGTTCAAGAAGAGGGATTGCTGAAAACCTTGAGAGAAAAAGCAAAAGAGAAACCTGCTGTCCATCTTTTGGCTGGAGCGCCGAACATTTGGGGTGCAGAGGCAGCGGGTGGTCCTTCTTTCGCCAAGGAAGCCCACTCTTTGGGGATCCGCCGAATGCTCATTAACGGAATCTGGGCGGCGGAAGAGATGAAGGCAATTCAGTCTCTGGGTTATCTGAACAGCCGATACGACAACTATGAGGACCTTTATACTTGCTGCAAGGAGCACGGCGAGCCCTATAACATCGGCACCATTGACGATACCGTTCTTGGTCGGGACGGATCAAGGATTGTCGGATGGGTGACTTGGGATAAAAAACACACCACTCACAAGCGATGTTCCCTTTTGCAACAGGGAGTCGCAGAACAGTATATTCGTGATCAGTTGACACGGCATCCCCATAATGCATGGTTTTTGGATGTGACAACAGCAACATACCTGTTGGAGTGCTACGATGAGAAACACCGCCACGACAGAACCGTGGATCGTCAATTAAAGCGCCAACTGGCTGAGTTTGTTGGAAAGCAGTTGGGGCTTGTGTTGGGAGGCGAACACGGAAGGTGGTGGGGTGCGGACATTTACGATTATTGGGAAGGGATGATGAGTCACAACCCGTTTTTTAGTTGGCCGGCAGGGCATCTGATCCCCCCGTCTAAGAGGGAAGAAATCGACGATCGTTATTTAGAGTGGGGATTGGGTCACCACCGACGAGTGCCTCTTTGGGAAATGGTTTTTCACGACTGTGTCGTTAGTTATTGGTATTGGGGCGACAGCACCGATTTTCTCCATCGGGTTGCTCCTGACCTGACCCAGAAGAAAGAGGCTTTCAGCATTTTGTATGGGACGCCACCAATGTTTTGGGTTAACAAGTTAGGCTTTACTTGGTCCGATCCTAAGATGCGCCAGCGCCTGTTGGAAAGTTATCACATCACCTGCCTGCTGCATCAGGCAGTCGGTTTTGAGCAGTTGGTCCATTATCAATGGATCACTCCCGACCGATCGGTTCAGAAAACACTCTTTTCTTGCGGGACGGAGGTGGTGGTTAACTTTGGAGAGACTCCTTATCCCCTGCAGCGCAACGATCGGACCTGGACCTTGCCGCAATATGGGTTCTATGTAAAGGGACCGAGGATTTTCCAGTATCGCATCCTTTCCCACAATCAGGTCGTCACCTTCGTTCAAACCCCCGATGATCTCGTTGCCTACGGACCGGGCACAGAGTATGATTTCGGTCCGATCGCGACGGACGGGGTGGTTTCCCTCTGGAAGGTGTCCGAGGGTGTCTGGGCGTTTTGGGCGGGTGCTGGAACCGGCACAGTTGCTCTCCGACCTTCCGCCATCTGGCATAACTTTGATTGGACCAAAGTGACGATCACCGAGCGCCTTGCTGATGAGTCTCCGGGAAATCCTGTTCAGTGGCAGCGTCGGGAGGACCGTCTGATCATTCCGCATCCACCGGAAAAAGGATTGATCGTGTGGAGTAAGGACAAGGCAACGGGTCTGGCGACGGAATAGCCGGGTCCCAAGGGCTAGGTCATCAAAGTCCCGGTTGGCGGTGCTGCTATTGATCGGCATTGGTCTCCGTCGGTCTAACGACGAGGGTGACGCTGGTGACCAGGTCCCCCTCCTTGACGGGGACGAGAAGACGACCTCTGGCGGAACGGCTTAACTTCCGGACCTTTGCCATCGGTAGGCGAAACACCAGTCCCTTCGCCGTCGTGATCAGGACTTCATCCTCCTGCTGAACGACCTGGACGGCGACGAGATCGCCGGTTTTGTCGCTCAGAGCCATTAAGATCAGCCCTTTTCCGCCCCGCTTTTGGGCTCGGACCTCTTTTAGCGGGACCCGCTTGCCATACCCCTTTTCCGAAACGACGAGAATGGAGTCGTCTTCGGGACCGACCAGGTCAAAGGTGACGACGCGATCGCCTTCCTGAAGGAAAATCCCTCTGACGCCCTGAGCCTGTCGTCCCATCGGGCGGACGGCATCCTCTTTAAAGCGGATAACCATCCCCTTTCGGGTCGCCAGAAGAACGTCTCGGTCACCGGCAGTCCAGCGAACACCGCACAATTCATCGTCACTGCCTGAGGGGAGACAGGTCAGACCCCGAGTTAGTCGGGTGCTGAAATCGGACAGTGGGGTCTTTTTGACGATTCCTTTTCTCGTCGCCATAAACAAGTAACCTTGCCCATCCAGTTGACTGACGGAGACGGTGGCAACGATTTGCTCGTCGGGCTCCAACTGAAAGAGCATTCCCAGATGAGTTCCCTGCGCCTGTCGGCTTGCCTGGGGGACTTCGTAAGCCCTCATTTGATAGCAGCGCCCCTTATTGCTGAAAAAGAAGAGAGTGTGTCGTGTAGAGGCGATGACGAGATCGGAAAGGGCATCCTGCTCCTTTCGGCTGAGCCCGATGGCGGTGCGCCCCCGCTTTCTCTCCAAATAGCCCTCAAGGGGTAGCCTCTTGATGTAACCATCGCGGCTGATGGCGATGGCAATATCTTGTTCCAGAAGGAGTTCCTCCATCGGCACATCGGCGTCATCGGCTTGAGGGACGATGGCTGTCCGTCTGGGATCGGCAAACCTTTTTCGGATGTCTAAGAGTTCTTCCTTCAGGGTCTCATCAATTCGCCGGGGACTGGCTAAGAGACCTTCCAAATCTTTGATCTTGGCGCTGACCTGACGATGCTCCTCTTTCAAATTTTGTTGGTCAAATCTCGTTAATTGCCCCAACTGCATTTCCAAGATGGCATTTGCCTGCGTCTCGGTGAGGCGAAAGCGCTTTATTAGTTGCTCCCTCGCCTGATCGCGACTCTCACTTCTCCTAATCAAATGGATTACTTCGTCCAGATGGGGAACGACGAGGAGAAGTCCCTCCAGAATGTGCTGTCGGGCTCTTGCCCGTTCCAGTTCGTAGCGGGTCCGTCGCACGATCACTTGTCTTCGGTGATCAATGAACGCCTGCATCATTTCCTTCAAACTGAGGGTTTTGGGCTCATTGTTGACTAAAGCCAAAAGGACGACTCCATAATTGACCCTTAAGTTGGTGTGACGATACAAGAGCCGAAGGACGGCTCGGGGGTTGTAGTCCCGCTTTACCTCCACCACAATTCTCATACCTGTCCGGTCGGTCTCGTCGTTGATGTCGGTGATGCCTTCCAGTTTCTTGTTCTGAACCAAAGTGGCGATTTGGACGATCAATTGCTCCTTGCTGACCTGATAGGGCAGTTCGGTGATGACGATGACGGTCCGACCACCGGGCAGGTTTTCTATCGTTGCCCGACCTTGGACAACGATCGTGCCTTTGCCCGTTTCGTAAGCCGTCGCAATGCCTTCCTTACCGACAATAATCCCGCCAGTTGGAAAGTCAGGTCCGGGGATAAATCGCATCAATTGATTAACGGAAGCATCGGGATGGTCTAGAAGGTAGATGATCCCGTCGATCACCTCACCGAGGTTGTGGGGAGGGATGTTGGTGGTCATTGCCACTGCGATGCCCGATGCGCCGGAAATCAGCAGGTTGGGGATTTTTGCCGGAAGGACCACCGGCTCTTTATGCTTCTCATCGTAGTTGGGTCTCCAGTCCACCGTGTCTCGGTGAATGTCTTCTAACAGGGTCAGTGCGATGGGCGCCAACCGGCATTCGGTGTAGCGCATCGCTGCTGGTGGATCGCCGTCAATGCTGCCAAAGTTACCTTGACCGTCAATCAGAGGATAGCGCATCGTAAAATCTTGGACCATTCGCACCAGGGCTTCGTAGATCGGCTCGTTACCGTGGGGATGGTATTTTTTCATCACCTCTCCAACGACGGCAGCACATTTTTCTCGGGACCGATCGGGTAACATCCCCTGCTCATACATTGCATAGAGGATTCGTCGCTGGACCGGCTTCAACCCGTCCCGGACATCGGGCAACGCTCGGGACACAATAACACTCATCGCATAACGGGTGTAAGAGGTCGCCAGTTCCCTTTCCAAACTGATCGGGACCAGTTCTTTTGCGTAGGTCGTTCCCGACATACTAACTCCTCCTGTCAAGGGGTGGAATCTGAACTCTGTGCAGACCGAATCATCCGGTCTCGCCAATCGCTAAACATCCACCCAGTGGTTCACTGGTATTATGGCACAGCAAATGTTGGTCAGACTGCCCTTAGAAAGGCAGTCAACCAGCCCCTAAATGGGAGGGTAACGACTGTCAAGAGGGAATTGAAGGGTCGCCACGGTTCCGTTTTCCGGTCCTCGCTCAATGGAAAACCGACCTTTTAGGTCCTGTTCCACCAGGTTCCGGACGATCGTCAATCCTAGCCGGTGACGCGGCAAAGAGCCGGACGGAAAGCCGACACCGTTATCCTGGACCCGAACGGTGAGGCGGTCGGTTTGTCGTTCAATGAAAACCGTGATCTGACCATCAAAACCGGTGGAAAAGGCGTGCTCTACAGCGTTTCGGATCAGTTCGTGAAGGGCAGACGCCAGGCTGCTGGCTTGGCGGGGCGACAAAAAAAGATCGGGTCCGATGACGGCGCCTTCCAAGTTTTTTCCTTCATCACGCCCTTGCTGCAGGGCAATGTCCAAAAGTTGCTGAATCAGAGGGCGCAAGGCAACGGCGTCCCCGCGAACCCGAGCCAAAAGGTCGTGAACGAAGGCGAAGGCGCGAACCCGCTCGGCAGCGTCGTTCAGGGCTTTGCGGGCGTCCTCACTGGGCGCTCTCCGCGCCTGAAGCCTCAGGGTGCCGATAACACTTTGCAGATCGTTTTTCATCCGATGATGGATCTCTGACCGGATGAGGGCAAAGCCGACCAGCGATGGGGGCGTCCGTTGCTTTTCGCTGAAGATGATACCTGCCGGCGTCACCAGCCAAAAACCCTCGTCATCTTGATGGGCACCCAAGGGCAGGTTGGCTTTGGAGCCGTTGGAAAAATTTCCCCAAACGACCCTGCCCGTTCGGTCCCAGATAACGATTCCTTTTCGGCTCCTCAGGATTCGGGGAAGGAGCCCTTTCAGAGGGACCGGTCCCCACAGACTCACCCCAATTTGTTCCACCAAACGAGCGGGAAAGAAAAGGTCCCGCAACGAATAGTGCACATCCTGAACGGGTAGGTCCACCGTCAGGATCAGCCGGTGGAAAGGACCCAAACAGACAGCGAAATGGTCCACCAGTCCCGCTTCCGAAGTGAGGGGGCACGGTGCCAGGACGATCCCTTTTCGCTTTAGTGCCTGCGCTGCGAAAAACTCGTCCCTCTCTTCCAGCACTCTACCGATCTGAGATTCCTGGCTTTGCCCCTGATAGAAAGCAGAGACGATGACGAACCCTTTTTCCGAAGGCGCCAACAATCGGACCAGACCCCGACCCAGCCCTGATAGGGCACGAGCAATTAATGGAAGATTCCCCAGGTCCGAAACGCCCAGGCTCTCGGGGACGGGCGAAACTTTTGGGACCTCAGTCATTGCCTCTTGGGCTGAAGAGCATCTTTATTGTAGTGAAGTTAAGTTAATTGGCTGGACCGGCACCTTTTGCCTTTCGTTCCACGGGAACGCCTTTTTCAGCCACGACGGCGATTTTCCTTTGAATGCTTTCTTCTTTGTCTCTCCGGTCGTCAATTCTCAACGTGGTGATGACCCGAGCGGCGCCTGCCTGGAAAACCGCCTCCTGCATTGCCCGAATGGCTTGCCACACTCCTTCAAGGGGACCCTCAATGGTTGTTGCCATCGCACCGACCTGAAACGCTAAATCGTTTTTTTCCGCCACTTCGGTGAGGGCGCGAATGGCTGCCGCCACAAAACTGCTCACACCCGTTTCGCCTGTGCCGATGGGGACCAGACTAACTTCCGCAACGACTTTCATCCAAAGTCACCCCTATTGCGCGCCGTATCGCTCATCCCAAAGAGCCTCCAGGCGCCGGCTAATGTCCACGGCTTCTGCTCCGTCTCCACTATTGAGTGCCAGAGGACGGCACTGATCCAGCCAATCATAAAACTCGGAATTGTAAGGACGGACCGCGATGAGGACACTCATCGGAACACCGTGTCCGACAATCAATGCCTGTCTCCGCGACTCTAAAGAAGCCAGAACGCTCCGCAGACCACTGCCCCCCGGAATCCCTGCGAGGACTGACTGAATGTCTCTTTCGTCCGTTAATTGGCAGATGAACTTAGTGCCGATCTGAGACAAAACTTCTGGCTCAATCTGGGATGGTCTCTGATCTACGATTAACAGGGTTACATAATACTTCCTCATCTCCCGGGCAATGGTGCCAAAGATGGTCTGGGAAGCGACCCGCGGATCCAGAAATTTATGCGCCTCTTCTACAACCAAGACCAACTGGTAAGGTTCACGGGACGGATCGCCAGACAAAAGGAAGTCTTCCGTCATCTGCACATACGCCTCGTGGATTTTCCTGGTTAGAACATTGGCAACGAGTAGGTAGGCTAAGGGAGAACTGTGTCGCCCAAATTCAATGACGGTGTGGATGCCGTTGCACAGCCCCGCCATTATCTCCTTGACACTATCCTTTTTGCTGTCGTTGGTCAGAAAAGAGAATTGCTTTAGTATCCTAAGTTTCCGATGAAGGGCAGCCAGAGCCTGCAGATGATACCGCCCGTCCGCCGCTAATGCTTTTAACTCTTCGTCGGTTTCTATGGACAGCAGTTTTTGCAGCCACTGATCACCCAGTTGCCCTTCCAGAAGAAAAGCCGTGTTCACTCCCTGTTCGGTTAAAGCCAACTCTTCCTGCAGAAGAGCGATGTCCGACGCTGTGATACTGGAAAAGGGTATGGTAACGTCTCCTTTGATGTAGGACCGAAAGGGCTTTCTTTTCTCTCTGGGACCGTCCAAAGTAAAGATGGCGACTCGCGATGTCCCGAAAAGTTGGGCTAACCCTTTGACTTCCCTCTGGGTGCCGTGGCTTTCCTTGTCCAGCGCCTTCCAGCCATATTCGTTGTGCATATCAAAAACTAACAGGACGACCTTATCGGAAGAGCGCTGGCGCGTCCAGTTAACGATACCGGCTAAAAGAAGGCGGGTGAGAAAGGTCTTCCCCGTTCCCGTTTTTCCAAACACACCGATGCTCCGCTCCAGCATTCTCCGCAGGTCCAGGTTTACGGGAGCATCCGTATCCCGTAATTGACCAATCCGGAAGAACTGTCCTAATGGTGCATCGGTTTCCCTTCCAAAGATTCGTCCGATATCCTCAGAGGAAACCGTCCGAACAGCCGAAAAATGGCTGGGAATCGTCTTGACAGTTTGAA
>JANXBO010000050.1 GCA_025057575.1 Candidatus Caldisaccharidevorator malaysiensis | reverse complement strand
AGCCCCGCTATGAGCGCAGCAGGTCGCGCAAGTTTCAATCCCACTATGGTCCGATTGGGACTATCTTCGTGATTACCAGCTACATAAATCCATACATAGTTTCAATCCCACTATGGTCCGATTGGGACGTTTTTGGACCGCTTATTTCGTGGCGGTAGTATAGGTTTCAATCCCACTATGGTCCGATTGGGACCCGTTTATCCGAACGAACGGTGACATAATAGCGTTCGTTTCAATCCCACTATGGTCCGATTGGGACACGAGGATCGGGACGGCTTTGATAATCCCGAAGAGAGTTTCAATCCCACTATGGTCCGATTGGGACCAAGGTAAAAAAGGGCTTTTTGGCGGGTTTTTGGGGCTTTTCAGAGATTGGGTTGCCGTCGATCCCCGATCGTGAGAAAACCCCTGGGGATCGACGGCACGTCACCCGCTCAAAAATGCCCATTTTTCCTTGGTTTTTGAAAAGTGCCCTTTCTATTCACTTGTCAAAGTGCGCCAAAAGGCTGAGATCGACGGCAGATTATAGCCCGCCCATCCCAAAAAGGCAAGACCTGCAACGTATTGAGGGATGACCCGCGCCCCGTGGCTTTCGGCGCCGGCGCATTGGTCCGCCGCCTTTACCGTTCTGGGTTCGGTAGGAGAATGCCGTTAGCCGTCCGCGCCGATCCTTTTGGTGCCCTTCCTCTCGGAACCGGGGGCTGAGGAAGCAGTGCGGGGGTCCTTGGCGATCCGGACCATCCCAAAACCTTGGGCATTGCGCTCACCAAAGCCCGCTTCATAGCCCAGCATCAGCCACGGCTGGGCTCCTTCGGCAATGAATTTGCCTTCGTAGCCTCGGACTTGCCCTTTGTGCACCCGATAGAGACGGGACTTCCACACTCCCACAGGGTAACATTTCAGACCCACTGGGTCCGGCGCTCGCCCCCACAGGGCTATCGCCTTTCGCTTTAGGTTCTCTTGAACGATCCGCCAGAAGTCTTCTTCTTCGGGCGACAGAAAACGGTGCTGAAGTTTCCCATTCTTCAAAGCGCCTGTGGAGACGACGATCGGCGAAAGTGTCTCCAAAGCGACGGATCGGTCAAAGGAGGGGATTGGTTCCACCTCTAACCGCTCTACCAGCAGGTGATGGGGATGGAGGATGACGACGCCTTCGGTCAAAAGGGAGACCGCAAGGGCTTCCATCGGTGCCGGCAGGGGTGAGGAAACCCACCAGTGGATGGGCGGATGGAGGATCAACCCGTCTTCCCTTCCCTGCGCACGGGTGGGGAAGAGGCGGGAGAAAGTCAATAACTTATAGCGGTGACTGCCCACAACGAAGCCTTGCTCGTGAAGGAAATGAGCGAGGCGGGGTCGTGCCCGTCGGATAGCGTCGTAAAGGAACCCGTGAAGCCGCTGCAAATAATCCCACGGCACCGTCACCGGTCCATCTGCCGCAAGAACAATATGAAGCCTCATTGTTCCTACCGATTTCGCTTACTCTATCAAAGGTCCCCCAAGGGCTTTGGTCTGCCCCAGCACCTCTCGTTTGATATACTTTTTATCGCGCGCTTGATAAATATAAACACTGTCGTAATCGGCGTCAATGATCTGGGACAGACCGATGCGGATTCTTTCTATCTGGCTTTCTGTCAAATCCCCCTCAAAAGCACTGTTTTGAACCCACTGAAGAAAGCGTCGGAGAAACTGACAAACTTTTGTCACTCGGCTCTGATCCACATCGTAGACGATGATCACATACACGTCAATTACCACCACGCTTTTAATGGCTTATAGGGCTCCATCCCCAGCAAATGGCGAATCAACCGGTATCCTTCCAGCCGGATCAACTGGCGGTAAGAAACATTTCTGTTTAACTGTCGGTGACGAACTGTCGTCTGTAAAGTTTCTTCCATTTCTTTAACAAAATTTTTCCGAGCGCTCTCTTTTATGTATACACCTGGTGCTTCCCCAATGTCTTCAAAGTCTTCATCGCTGATCATATTTTTGTTGATAACTCTAAAAATCGTCCTATCAACGATAAGGGGCTTAAATATTTCTGCGATGTCCAAGCAAAGAGAAAATCTTTTTTCGGACGGTTCGTGAAGGTAACTGATGGTCGGGTTTAACTGCGTTACGTAAATTTCTGATAAAACAGCGGTATACAAAAGAGAATTGCCAAAAGAGAGCAAACAGTTTATCATATTATCGGGCGGTCGTCGGACTCTCTTAATGAACGGTTCTTCCAGGGACAAAAAATCGTTAAAGGTTTGATAGTAGCAGTCCCTGCCCCTGCCTTCAATGCTGAGGAGTTCGGAAAGGTCTTGACAGGACGGTATCTGGTCGATCAGCGAGTCAAGGAGGCTGATCGCCTTTTCTAAATCCTTGCCTCTTTTGTGGTAGTAGTTTAAATTTCTCCGCATATGGTGGAGGCTGCCTTCTACGAAGGCTTTTGCCAGGGTCATTCTCTTTTCCTTTTCCAGATAGTGCTCCACTTGGCGGACCAGTAAATGACCGCTTACGTTCGTCTCCCTTGGATAGAAACTGCCGGAGTAGTATCCATAGTAGTTGAAAAAATGGACGACGATGCCGTGTTGAGCGAGGAAAGTTAAAAGTTTTGTATTCAGGTCTACTTCAGAAAACAAAAAGAGATCGCGGACGTCCTCAATGGGGATAGGAATTCGTTGTTCCTGCTGGTCGTCTCCAAGATACTCTATGTAAATAGTGTTCTGCTTTCTTTTCAGACGCCCGCTTTTAAAAATGTAGTAACTTTTCGCCATTACCGAAAACCTGTCGCTCCAGGGTTTCCCCCGCAAAATTGTGGCTCAGTGACTAAACTGAAAAAGTCTTAGTTAACCCCAACACAGTTCACAGTAAGAACAGGCGCGGCAGATCGGCATAAACTCTACGATCGGGGGCGAGGATTGGCTTTCAATCTCGCGGATGTTTTTTAAGACGGCGAGGGCCTTTTCTTTCAGTTCTGGTGTTAGGCAGACCTCTTCCCGTCGCTTTTCTCTCGGGAAACGCAGTTCGCCGATCAAGGAGCGGGCGCCCAATCGTTCCAGGTAGAGGAGGTAGTAAGCGATTTGAATCCGGGCGGCTTCCGCCATCTTACTGGAGTATTTGATCTCAAGGACCTTGTCCTCCGGCAACAAAAGATCAATTCGGATCAAGTTATCAATTAAAAAATCCCTTCGGGAAAGGTTAGGGTAAGAATGCTCGTGGAGGAGACGGGCGAGGGCGACCCGGTCCGATTGAGATTCCATCCGAATCCCCTTACTGTAGAGCCACAATTTGCGGGCACACACGATCGCATAGTTAACCTTAATCCCATTAGTGCGCAACGTTTCAAATTCTTCGTCAGTCACTGTTTCAAATGATAACGACATCGGAGTCCACCTCCGTGGGCAGCAAGCCTAATTCATAATCATACGGAGCATCTGCCATCAGCACGCCGTTTTTTAATAATTTGAGCCGACCAGCCTTTTTAAGCATATGAAATGTTGACAAGGGAATGGGAACGACCAATTGGCTTGCCAAGAGGTAATGCTTGTTGGTCAGATAACAGTCGTATTCGGGATAAAGTTGGCGGGGCAAGACTTCTACACTTTGGACCAAGCCGTAAAACTCTTCTCTGCCCTCAGAAACGTGGTATAGCGGGCGTAAAGATTGGAGCACGCACTGAAACGCTTTTTTAGACTGATCAAAGCGTTCGGTTTCCTTTTGAGTCCATCCGGCTTCGTAGACCTTATTGACCCAATCGGTCGCAGCGGCAACCGTCAAAGGTGTATCGTCACCAGGGGCGTAATCTAAGGTTAGAGAGACTCGGTGCAATTCATAAACCCAGCGCAATTGTTCGCGAGCAAAGAGGCGGGCGATATGAACGTCCACTCCGTTGGGGTGTTCGCCATACCGATTCACTCGTCCCAAGCGTTGCAAGAGATCGTCAACAGGGGCAATTTCAGTGAAGATGGTATCAAAACTGACGTCCAGGGAGACTTCGACTACTTGTGTCGCCACAAGAATCCGCAAATCTATTTGTCGCTTGTTTTGCAGGGCTTCTATGATCTCTTTTTCTTTGTGCACTCTGTCCCTTCGGATAAAACGAGAGTGGAGCAAGCGGACGCCGTCAAGGTGGTTTCGCAACTGGCGATAGATCTCCTGTGCTTGTGCGACACGATTCGCGACTACCAGCACGCGGTTGCCTTGTTCAGCGGCTTGAATCATCGCAGGCAATAAATCTTCTAATGACTTGTCGTGCCAGCGGAGGCGATGGCGCACGCAGGACAAGAAGGTCCGTGTCCATTGATCGGCATCCTCACTGCATAGCGAGAATTCTGCGGCTGTAGTGCCTAAAGCATCTTGCAATAATTTTTTTAGAAACGGCGGAAAAGTGGCGCTCATAAACAGAAACCGACCGTTCCACTTCTTGAGCAGTTTTACCATTTCAACGATCAGGGCTACGATGTGAGGATCATAGGCGTGGATTTCATCAAAGATGAACAGGCCACCGACCATTTCGCTGACGCCGATTTCAAAGCGCGGCATACCGAAGAGCCATTTGAGTAACTGAAAGGGGGTGGCAACCTTGATGGGTTTATGGACGAGGCGGTTGAGGTCTACTTCGGACTTTGCCCGAGCGTATGCGATCTCGTATTCGCCTGTCTCTTCAAAGTATTCTCGGAAGGCATAGTCCAAAGCCCGGGCGTGCAGGACCCCTACATATTCGTCGCCAAATTTTTCTGTTAAGGTATCCGCCATTGCTTCAATGCTGGCTTGATAGGGAAGCAAATAAAAAATCCTGTCGCCATTTTGGCGATTGCGTAAAGCCCAGAGAAGAGCAGCGATGGTTTTGCCAGAACCCGTGGGGGCTTCCAAGAAGGCATCGCCGGTCCATTGACAGATTTGTTTTTGGAAAGGGCGTAACGGCGGAACGGCTGGCGACGGCAAACTGGTTTTAAAAACGGTCACGCCGGCGCTCACGGCGTGGTCGGCAGCCATCAAGCAACCACGGGTTAAGAGGAATGCCACTGCTTTGTGATTGTTGGGAAGGCAAGAATCGGAGAGCATTTTAATTAACTGCTGTAAAAAGTCAGCGGGCAGTGGCAGGCAATCTGGGCTGTCAGGAAACGGAAGTTGCCGGAGTGGGTCCGATTGGGTCCAGAAGTCTCGTAACCATAACCAATGGGTCATCAATTCCTTGGCTTTGTCATAAAATTTCCTGCGGGCATTTGGAAGAAGATCGGGAATCGCTACCCGACCAGCATCGTTTGCCAACTGGGAATCGTTCAAGTCGCGATGATGGGTCAAAATGGCGGCGACAGCCAGGGCTATTGTTTCGTTGTCAGGATCAGCGGCGGCTAACAGCAAAGCGGCGGACAAAACTTCGTGGCGAAATTCCCATCGGTGCTTGCGACTGTGCAAAGACTTCTGAAAGCCTTCGGTGGCTTTGCCCAAGTCGTGGGTCAATGCCGCAAGGACAAGACCCTGTCTGATTTGGGTTGCCCAGTCGTCGCCCAAAATATGCTGCCAATGAGGGTAGTAAGCATCGGCTATTGCTCGGGCATAGTTAGTGACTTGCTGCAGATGCACTGTCAGCGTAATACCTTGATTATCGGCTTTCTTTGCTAATGGGTCGGTGCAGGACATTGACGATCCACTCCCAACGATAAAGTGGAACAATTAAGCCATTTGCTGTGTCCTTAACCAGCCAATTAAGTGCGTATACCGTTGCGGGGCGGCGTTTGGAATCTAAGACGCCGAAGACTTTCAGACCGAGTAAGCGACGCTGCGGTTCGTTGGTAAAGGCGATGGGAAGGTTATGCAACCATGCTTGCACGTTGTTTTGAAGGATTATCTCTAGAGGTAATAGGACACCGTTCATTTCCCCGTCGCTGACAGGTTGTAAAGTAGTAATCTCAATGGAGTAGACACTTGCTACGTCCTGTGTTCGCCCCAAAAGCAAGGCATATCGGGGACGGCGGAAATAACCTTCCCATTCAAGTGGCAGATAAAGAATCAGTTGGGGTGAAACTAAAAACTCGCGATGCAAGACGTTACGACCGACGAAGCGGGCGGATTCAGCGCTTCTCGGTCGTTCTACTGTTAGAATAGCCTCAAGGTCTGTTCCCTTGCCTTCATAATCGCACCGATAAGCAAACCATTCCACTTCATCTGGCGAGACCCAGCGTCCCGTCGCAGCCGAGAGAAGACCGTAAATCGTGGACAGTGGTGGCACGGGCAATGTCAGTTGGTGTCCGACGAAACCGGGCACCCGAAAGGACGCTGTATATGCTGTTAGAATGATCCGCAGTCCTTCCATTTTCTATCCCTCTGCCAATCCGTAGTCGGTTGGTCCCATTCTACAGACGTGAACGAGTCACTTAAGTGCTGGGCTGCTCCCCACCAACTGAATGTTCGTTTTTTGGGGAGGGTTCTTCTGTTTTGCACGCTTTTCCAGCAGAAACTCCACAAAATCCTAAACCTCTTGCGGTAACTTCTCCGGCAAGTTGCAAGTCAGTTCGTCAAGGCGTTTTTTATTAGGGGTCGGCATTGTTGTCACCCGATTCTCTGTGCACGTAGCGATGATACACGCTTTCTACATTTTTTGCCGCACGCTCCAGGGCTCGCTGAGGTGTTTCGGCGACTTCTATACAATTGCAAAACGGTTGATCGTTACGAAAGGCGCTCATTGTTTCTGCTTCGTTCGCTAACACGGTCGGTCGGCAACCGAAGTAGAGGGGTTTTTCAGAATCAAGGTGTAGGAGGCGATCCTGATAATCGTTCAGGACGGACCGGAGCCGAGTCAGGTTCAAGTGAACCCGCTCGTTGTTCTCATCGGGTTCAAACAAGCGTTGAAGGGGGGCGTTGCCACCGTCCAGAAAACCGACGAGCACGACGACAGGAGCGACGTCGGACAAGTTGCGGGCAAGATGGGCGCCACCCCGCAACTGAGCTAATGCTTTCACGACTTGTTGAACCCGTTCAATCCGGATTGATCTCGGTAGGCGGTAGATCCGGTCATTCAGTCGTTCTAATCCGTCTTTGTGAGTTTGCACAATGTCCTCAGATAGGTCATACATTTCTCCGACTTCAAATTGTCCGACATCGGTCAGCGAGATGGTGAAGGTGCCCTGCAGGTAGGTTGTATAGTGCTCGGCATAGTAAAGGAGCGGGTCCGAATCAGGTGGCAAGTTGCGGGTAAAGTGCCCAAAGTCTCGCTCAATGACGTTGGGCAAAACAGAAATCAGCAGGCTGTTTTTGAGAGGCGCGATGCGCCGGAAGGTGCCAGCGGCTTCTTCGGGGCCACTTTCTCCTTCTGCTTCAACTCCCTTTCTTCCCCTTCGGGCACGCCTGCGAGCGACCATATAGCCGAACAGATCGTCTTCGGCGTATCGGATTGGATCGCCGGCTGTGAAGGCTTGCTGGGGTTGTCTGATAACGGTCACTGGGCTTGGTTCCCAGGAGAAGTCTTCGTAAAGCACCTCTCTCCACCAACGCCGCCACGCTTGCCCCGATACATATGGATAGCGCAAACGCCCAATGCGAATTTGCTTAACGACGATCGCATTAGCGACTCGCACGTCTTCGGCTTGTCCAGCATTGTTCAATGCCGCTCCGTTGGCTTCCACCAACACCGCGCCGGTTAAGATAGGGTAAGCCATTATTCTTCACCTCCATTAAAAATTTTGTCTTCCGTCAAGATTTCCGCGCTTAATGCGATTTCTTCTTCTTCTGGTAAGGCTTCTCTCATCCGATCAAACAGAAAAGCCAGCAAATAATCGCGCAAAAGCCAAAGCCGTTGTCGGTCGCTGAGTGGCGCAAGAAAGACAAAATCATTGAAACGCATTGCTCCGTTGCGGACGGCATTAAGATAGGTCCCCCGAATGACGTCACTGCTGCGGGCTGTTTGCAACTGTCCAATCCAGCGAGAGGGGTTGGGCAAGCCAGTGACCAATTGGTCACCAATTTGCTGCAGGCGCTGAAGCGTCTCATCAGGTGACAGTTCGGCTTTTTCTTCAAGGACGGGAAACTCTTCGCCTGTTTCTTGACATCGTTGCCACTCGTAAATCACTGCCAGCAAAATGTCCCTAATTTGACTGGAAGACCTGTAATCGTTTGGTGGTAGCACAGTATAAAACTCGTCGTGTTTTAGCCATCCTTCCCGCACATACCGCAGCAACAAGGCATACAGTTCGTTTGGCTGGGCATTGCGGAGTTCATTGATGCGCTGTCTTGCATCGTCGCTTTGGGCAATGGCGATTCCCAAGCGCTCCAATATGGACAACTTTGCAACTGACATCCTTCTCACCTCCCGTAAGTAGAGGCGATGTCCTAACCAGCCACCTCGTAACTTCATCGCCTCTCTATCAAGGCAAATTTCAATGATGTCGTCGCTTTGAAGCATCCTGCTGGCGACCGACTGCACAAACTTAATACGGACTTTGCTCTCGTCAGGCTTCAAGTTCTTAGGAACTTCCAGTAACTCCTTCCAGAAGCGTCGGAATGCGCTCTGAGACTCAATTTGCAGTTGAGCGAAAAAAATGAGTAATTCATTCGGAATGGGCAATGCTTGGACGTAGCCCCCTCGGTTGTCGTTGGAGAAAAGATAGGCTGTCGTCGGGACTGGTCTTTCATAGAATTGCCACAGATGCTCACGAAATTCCTCTAACAGTTCGCACAAGAGAAAAAGCACGGTAGCGGCATCACCTGCTGTTTGCCAGTCACCAAAGAAGTCCAGTGCCTCATTGCGAGCGATGCCGTCGTTGAAATGACGCCAGCCATAGCGTTTGGCGATCGCCGCTGCAATTGGCAATGACTGCGTGTGCAGGAACCAAAGGCGGTTAGAAGCGCCCGCGCGCATCACCGACATTGGTAGGAAACGGACCGCAAAGGCGCACACGCCGCAGATGCGGACGCCGTAAGCAAAGGCAGGATAAAAGTTGACGATACCTTCTAACAGGGGCATCTTGTCCTTGCGAACGGTGATCATTGTTTGAAGAGGACGCGCCTCTCCACAGACAAAGCACAATTCCTCGCCAATACCTTGCAAAGCATCTCGAGCCCGCTTGGTGTCCGCCCTCAGGGCATCCTGGAACTTTTGGCGCACGCTGTTGGCTTTCTCCACTGAATTTTGTCCCTTCCAATTGGACGGGTTGACCAGTTCGCTATTGGGAAACAGTTGTGAAAGAGGTCCTTTTACAAAAGCCCGCTCTCCAGAGAGCCCGAGGGCTTGGTCACTGAGCAAAAGCCGCTTTAACTCTTCAGCGGCGTCTTGCAGGTCATCTGGGTTGAAATCTTCTAACCGATCCGCATCCACAGCCGCCGCCAAAGCTGCTAAGCCTGCGTCTACGAACGGGTGTCCAGTCCAATGCAGCATAGTTGCTTCCCTCCTTTCTACCTTCACCCCTTGTCACGGCATCTTGCCTTTGCACCATCCTTAAAGATCCTAACACGCTATGATGGCTATGTCAAGACCTTTTGGGAAGATGTTGTTTAGTGGTCGTATTGAATTGTCCTACCTGGCATAGTGGGCTCTGACGTGTAAGCACCCGCCTTCCTTAAATGTAAACAGGACATTTGGTGCAGACTTACAGAAGTATTATGATGCAATTTGTATAGACGTGGGTGCTTCGGTCGAAGCAGGTTGCACGAGGAGAACGTGAAATCGGCGTCGCGTGGTGTTAGGTGTGAGAGGTTATGCCGCGTAGACTAGTGAAGGGTGTGCGCGTGAAGGGTGGCGATGCGTCGCGCGGCGCGTGAAAAAGTGTTGATGTAGAAGACGCGCGTGGTGCGATGTTGTGTTGGCGCGGGGAAGGTATGAACGGAGAGTCCTTATGTTTGATGTTGGGCTAGATGGGGAGCGCGGTAGAGGGGAATGTGATTATTTGGGGATCGGGGTGTCGTTATGTCAGGCGGCTGGAGGGATAGATCGGGACTTGGAGGGACGAGGGAGGCGTGGCGTAGGTGAGAGGAGGCGTAGTGGACGGCGACGAAGGATGATGGTGGGACGGCGTGGCGGGTTATTGCCAAATGAGGGTGGCGGTGCCGGCGAGGATGAGGGTGAGACCCCAGATGAGGTCAAAGTTGAACCACCATTGTCGCAGCAGGGCGAGCCCGAATCGGGCGTAGATGAATCCGGCGGTGAGCGCCATCGCTGTTAGCATTCCGACCGTGTGGACGATGACGGCCAGAAAAGCCGAGCCGGTTAAGGGTATGAGTTCCCCCAAAGGGAGATTGAAGAGGGTGGCTGTTTGTTGGATTTGTCCTTGAGGAAGGCAGAGGGCAAGGGGGGTGACCATTAGTCCGGCGCCGTGCGCCGTTGCGGCTAAGAAGGACCACCAGGTCAGTTCCCACTTGCTCAACCGCATCCCAACCCATCGCAGATGCCGAGGTCGCCAAAGGCGTATGAGACCAAAACCGATTAGGATGATGCCGATGACAAAGCGAAGGAATTCTGTCGGGAGTAGTTGACGCGCCACTACGAGAATGCCGATGACCAATGCAATGGAGAGGGCGTGACCGATGGTAATGGGGATTAGGGCAAGGAAAACGGAGCGTTGGGATCGCTCTTGCAGTCCTAAGGCGACGGCAAAAAGCCACCCCATTGCTGGGTTGATGCCGTGATAGGCTCCCAAAGCAAATAGGGTTAGGTAGATCCAAAAGTCCGTAGCGTTTTGCACCGCAATCCCTTTCTGTCGTTGTGCTGTTTCCTTGATGTTTTGTTGACAAATCGTGAAAAAAACGAATCTTTAGCCAAGAATTTTGAGTTGCTCAATCTTTCTTAGTGATTGTTTCTAATTTTGATCGGTGTGGCAGGGGAATAGATGGGGTGCTTTGTTGTTTTTGAGAAGAGAATTGTTGGGAGGGCGCCTCTCCCGTGTCGTCCCTTTTTGATCTTCAGTTCTCGGTGTGGCTGGGAAAGGCGCCCTCCGATTGGAGTTCCTGACTGATGGCTAACAACAGGGATTAGGGGAAGCAGAAGGAATCGGAGGAACTATCGCCACCTTCCAGTCGGATTTGGTGGGGGCGCAAGTAATCGGGAATTTCTGGGAAGAATTCGGGATCCAGCGTTAAGCCGTCATCGGGGTCGGCGTGCACCAGTGCCATCCAGCCCTTGACGCCGTCGGGGTAGAAGATGGGGTCCCAGGCGGCATAGAGCGAGTTGGTGAAGTAGACCCTGCGCCCGTCTCGGGAGACTTCTACCATTTGAGGTCCTCCGTTGACGGGACCGACTTTGGGATGGGGCGCTCGGCTGACGATGCCGCCCAGACGGACGCTGCCGGCTGGTTTTGGCTGGAACGGATCAGAGACATCGTAGCGGAGCAGTTGACCGGTTCCCCAGCAGGAGAGGTAGAGGAAGCGGTCGTCAAGGGAAAGGTTGATGTCGGTGACTAAGGGCGGGACGGCTTTAAACGGTTTGAGGGCGGGAGGCAGTTGGTCTTCTTCGGCGGGTTCAGCGGGAATGCGGAGAATCTCTTGAACCTTCCAGTGGTCATTCTCCCGATACCAGACGAAGATGCCACTGGACAGATCCTGGAGGTTGATGACGGCATTGACGAAGCCGTAGGTTTTGGTCGGATCGTGAGCGGGGCGGAGTTCCAAAATCATCTGCCAACCTTCACCCAAGTCGACGGATTGCAAGTGCTTGCGGCGGCGCAGGTCCCAAAAGTGAAGGCGCCGACCGTATTGTTGATTCATTAGAGCATCTAAATCAACGCCGTTCTCAATGTGTTGCGGTGATGCCCATTCGCTGGTGATGCCGATGTCGTAAGCGATGTGCCACCAAAAGTCGTAGGCGATCCGCTGGGGTCCTCGGTCCACTTCCCAACGACCCAAAACTTCCAGATCGTCGTGGTCCAAGAGCAGCAGACCGCCAGGCAACTCGCCGGTGGCGCTGCCCAGGGCGCTGATATAGATGTTATCGGGACCGCAGTGGACGGTGTGCAGGCGGCTGTATCCTGCCCTGTCTTTTACTTCGTCGGGATCAATGACCTTAACAATCTTGGGGGACGACGGATCGGGCTTGGTGTCCAGTATGTAGATTCGGGACGAGCGGATGCCCCCAGCAATGAGGTAGCGGCGCTCCACGTGGGGATGAGGCGAGGAGGGACAGAGGGCGGAACTGCAGGCGTTCCAGCCGAAGTGGTGAAGTTCATCACCAGAGTAAGGGAGATCAACTTTCTGAATCACTTTGCCGAAATCCGACGAACGGGGATCCACGTCAACGACTAGAAAGGCATCGGGGCGGGTGTCCCCTTGGCGCAAGGCTGCCTTGGGATTCATCGCCGCTACATATGCTAATCGCTCTCTCGGCGCTTTCATCGCCATCCGAGGAGAAGGATAAAAGGTCGGGTCCGGACGCAACAACGGCACGCACATCACCTCCGCGGATAAATCGTTACTGCTGGCTTGTTGCTGCTAAAAGGATAGCACACCCAACATCAGCCAGAGAAAAGCACCATCCTGGATCGGAAAGGTTTTCAGGTTTCCTTCGGTTCCGACGGGGAAGGGGAATGAGGGCGAGGGCGATGTTCCCTTTGAGCCGGCGTTTGGCGCCCTTCGGCGGTGGCTCGGGCAGCGGCTGCCCGTTGGGCTCGGGCAGCGGCAGCCGCCTTTTTCTTTTCCTCTTCGGCGCGCCACTCCTCATCGGTCATCTGCATAGACTTTTTGCCGGTGACAACATCAACGGTGCCCAGACCCATTTTGATCCATTGGTCTTGCTGCCATTCGCCGACCTTGTAGAGCATTGGTTTCTCAAAGACCAAATCTTTGTGGGAGTAGCCTCCGACCTGCCAGACCGAGGTGTGGATCAAGGCAGGGACGGGGCAGACTTCTACGCACAGACCGCACAAGCTGCACAAATTGTTGTCAATAATAAAGACGGTTGGGTATTTTCCTTTATGACCTTCTTTTTCGTCTTCCACTTCAATGTGGATGCAGTGGTCGGGGCAGATTCGTTCACAGGCGAGGCAGCCGATGCAGTTTTCTTTGCCGGTCCTCCGGTCGTAAGTCAGACCGATGGTGCCCCGATAACGAAGGGGGATGGGGCGGGAGCCCCAGGGTTCGGTGATGGTGACCGCCTGGCGGAGGAGGACGCTCCTGCCCAGGTTCTTGAGGGTGACCCAAAGGGCTTTGCCGAGGGTAACGACGGCGTCCTGCAGGTCTTGCCAGAGGGATGGGCGCACGGGAGGGACCTTAATCTGCGGTTTCAGTTCCATTGTCGTCCTCCTAACCCGAGCCTTTGATCGCAGTGAGGCTCATCATCTCTTCGGTCAGTTTGTGGGGATCCGCTTGGTGACCTTTGAGGATTTTTTCGTGAAGGAGTCGGACGCCCCAGAGCAACTGCTCTGGAGTAGGGGGTCACCCAGGGACATAGACATCTACGGGAACGACTTTATCCACGCCGTTGAGGACTGAATAGGCGTCGTAGAAAGGACCTCCGTTGGTGGCGCAGACGCCCATTGCGATGACATAACGGGGCTCTGCCATCTGCTCGTAGAGGACTCGGACCCGAGGCGCCATCTTGTAGGTGACCGTTCCGGCAACGATCATCAGGTCGGACTGGCGGGGTGAGGCTCTGGGGATCATCCCGAAGCGGTCAAAGTCGTATCGGGGTCCGGCGGTCGCCATCATTTCAATGGCGCAGCAGGCTAACCCGAAGGTCATATACCAGAGAGAAGACTTCTGCGCCAGGTCAAAGACCGGTCGGGCGACTTTCCCAAGGGTCCTGTCGGCGATCTCCTTGACCCATTCCAGCCGGGTGGTGACGATCTCCAGTTTCTGCTGGCGCATCTCTGGAGGCAGAACCGGCTGGTCGGGTCCCGAAGGAACCCATATCTTGTCTCTCTGGTTCTGTGCCATCGGTCTCTCTCCCTCTCCTCTGCCGTCACAATTTTGGCACGAAATCCGATGAGCGCTTATGACTGTCATCAAGGGATTTGCCCGACAAGGGTGTTGACACCGGGTTGATTCTTTCTAGAATTAATAAAGAATAAGCAATTATTCTGCGGTTACTGCCCTTGCGTCGGGGTCAGAGGAACTTAACGGTGAGTGGGCGACCAGATGGGGCATCCCCAGCGTAGGGCTGGCGGTGGCACCAGAAGGTGCCCTCACCCTTGGAAGGCGAGGGGGGACAGGAAATGATGGCTTTCTTCAGCAGTGTTCGGGGGCGCTTGCTGTTGACCCTTGTGGCGGCTCTGGTGCCTGCCCTGGTGGTGCTGCTCATCTCACGGGGGAAAATACGGGAGCAGATGGTGGAGGATGCGGTTCGGCAACTTCATTCGTTTGCGGTGCTTCTTGCTCAGAGGGAGCAGCAGTTGGCAGACGCGGCGCGACAAATCCTAACATTTCTGAGCGAGTTTTACGGTTTGGAAAGGCACCATCCCCGTGCCTGTGCGGATCTTTACAAGAAGGTTCTTCACCCACGATCCTTCTTTGAAAACTTGGGTGCTGCCGATAGAAAGGGGCAAGTCTTTTGCAGTGCCCGACCGTTTGCCCGATCCGTGTCTCTGAGAGGAAGGGATTGGTTTCACAGAACCTTAACGAGTGGGAAGTTTCAGAGAAGCAACCTTTGCCAAGACCCGGTGACCGACCAGCCGGCTCTTTTATTTGCCTATCCGATCCGGAAAAAGGACGGCGATATGGAAGGAGTCGTGTATGCTTCGGTCCGTCCTGAGTGGCTTCTCCGACCCATCGTGCCCGTTCCAATGCCAAAAGATTCGGTTGTGACGGTGATAGACAGTGGCGGCAAAATCATCGTCCGCCAGCCCGCACAAGGAGTTCAGTGGACTGGGCGGTCGGCATGGGGGGAGAAGGGGCTGTTGGTTCTGTCCCAGCATCCCAATAAAACGTTTTGGACGGATCAATCGGGAAACGATATTCGCCTTTTCGTCGCCAGCCGGCTGGGAGTCGGTTGGTTGGTCGTCAGCGTTCCGCAGTCTTCCGTGACAGCGATGCCCGATGAGATCTTGCACCAGCACTTTCTTGCTCTCCTTTTGGGGGGCTTAGCATCCCTCTTGATGGCGTGGGTCGGTTCATCTTGGTCTTTGGGGCGGAGTCTGCGACCCCTTTTGACAGCGACCCGGCGGCTAAGGGAAGGAGACTGGAGCGCAAGGGTCGGACATCAGGTGCCCTTAACGGAATTTCGGGAATTGGCTTCTGGATTTGACCAGATGGCGGCTGATTTGGAGGCGCAAAGCGCAGAAGCCGAAGAACGACTCCGGCGACTGGAAGGGCTTCACGAGATGAACAAAGAATTGATCCAATGCCGGAGCGTTGAGGAACTAACCAGTGTGATTGCCCAGCATCTGACCCGGTTGTTTCACTGTGCTGGTGCCAGCGTTAGCCTGCCCGATTCAACGGAAATGCGGGTTGCCGTCCGAACAGTGGCGACTGCCGCTGGACCAACCCAAACGGTGCGCCACCCTACTTCTTTCGTCGGCTATGGGCGAAGCAATTCCGTTAACTTCGCTGGTTCTTCCTTGTCCATAGAGGGTCTCAAGCCATTGGTGAAAGTTCCGATCCCCATCAACAGTCAGAAGGATGCGTTTTTGGAACTTTTGGACCTCACCCACAAAGAGGTGCGGGAGGAAGAGGTGGAGGCGCTCCGAGGCTTAGCCCAGCACACGGCGATTGCTTGGGAACGGGTCAGTCTGTTTCAGCGGGTGAGCAAACAGGTCCGCTGGACGGAGAGCCTGATCAGAATCATCCGGTCTGCCCATATGAGGCTGGACCCCGACAGCATCGCCCGGACGGCTTTGCAGGAATTGGAAATCCTTTTGCCGGACACTGCCCTGATGATTGCAACGGAAGAGGGAGAAGGACAACTGCCCGTCATCCGGTCCTTTAACGAGAAAGCCAGCCCTCTCGTAAAGGACGCCGAAAGCAGAAGCCTGACCGAAGTGGTCGCTAAAGGGTTGCAACGAGGGGACCGGAGTGGCTCGTCCCGATTGATTCTTCTCAACGAATTGAGAGCCAGTGACGGACCTGTTTTCTCCTTGCTTTCCCGACATAGATTTACCAGTTTCCTTCTTGCCGACATTTCGGTAGGTAGTGAACGATTGGGGACTCTTTTAGCAGCTAAGCAGGACGCAATCGGTTTCACGACAGAGCAGTGCGAGTATGCCCGAAGTGTGTGCAATCACCTGGCAATTGCGTTTCACAATGCCCGGCTTTTGAAGGAATGGGAAAGAGCCTATCGGGACCTACAGGCAGCGCAGAAAGTTCTGGTGCATCAGGAGCGGCTGCATGCCTTGGGGCAGATGGCAAGCGGTGTGGCTCACGACATCCGCAACGCTCTTGTTCCTCTGGTCGCCTCCCTGGAACTCTTGGAAAGCCATCCAGCGGAAGATGTCCGCCAGATGGTCGGCACCCTGCGAAAGGTAGCCGATGACATTGTCCACATCGTCACCCGACTTCAGGTCTTCTACCGAAGAAAGGCTCGCGAGGAAGAAATGGAACCGGTCAACCTCAACAGCATCGTCAATGAGGCGGTGGACCTGACCCGACCCAAGTGGTATGACACGGCGAATCGGGAAGGAGTCACCATCAATGTCCGCACCGATTTGAGGCAGGATCTGCCGATCATCGCTGCCGTCGGGTCGGAAATCCGCGAGGCTTTGATCAATTTAATCTTCAACGCCGTGGATGCCATTCTGGCAAAACGAGAAAAGGATGGTTCCCTGACTCTCAAAACAGGTTTGCGAGACCAGTATGCGGTTATTGAGGTTACCGATTCGGGGATTGGGATGGACGAGCAGACGAAACAGGCGTGCTTGGAACCCTTCTTTACCACCAAAGGGGAGAAAGGAACGGGTTTGGGTCTGACGATGGTCGCCAGCATTGTGGAGCGGCACGACGGTCTTTTGGAAATAGAATCTCAACCTCAAGTCGGCACCACGTTTCGCCTTCTTATTCCTGCCAGAAGTTTTGAGAAAACGCTGGGTCCCACCGAGGAAGAGAAGCCTCTTCGTCGGTTCCGGGTCCTTCTGGTGGATGATGATCCGCGGGTGCGGGCATCTCTTGAAAGGATTCTGAACCAGTTAGGTCAGTCCGTGGTCAGCGCCTCTAACGGTGTAGAAGCCCTTCACCTCTTTCGCCAGTCCTTGGACTTAGGTCCACCCTTTGACTTCGTCATCACCGATTTGGGGATGCCCGTGATGAGCGGGGAGGAACTGATCAGGACCATTAAGAGTCTTTCACCCAACACCCCCGTCGTCGCCATTTCGGGCTGGGCGGCTGAGGCATCTCCAGAAGGGGCGGACCTTTTCCTTTCCAAACCCCTTCATTTCAGCGATCTGAGAAAAGCCATTTTGACTCTTTCGTCGTCTTTTCTGACTCCTCACCATAACTCCCGCTTTTCGTCATAATGCCTTTGGTGACCTTTATGGTCCGATCCGCATCGGTAGAAAGGAAAACGAAAGAAACCAATGTCGCCGTCGTTTTGGAACTGGACGGGACGGGTCAGTTTACGGCTCAGACAGGGGTTGGTTTTTTTGATCATATGCTCACTGCGTTAGGGCATCACGCTTTTTGGGATGGTTCGGTGCGGGCGCAGGGCGATTTGGAGGTGGACGCCCATCACACCGTTGAGGATGTGGGCATTGTGCTGGGTCAGGCGATTGATCGGGCGCTTGGGGATCGCCGGGGGATCGCTCGCTTCGGATCCGCCGTCGTCCCGATGGATGAGGCACTGGTCCTCTGCTCCGTGGACATCAGCGGGAGGGGATACTCCTTTATTGATCTGCCCGTTCCTGGTCCGATCGGCTCTTTTGATCCGGAACTGGCGACCGAGTTCTTCAAATCTCTGGCTGCGCACGGGCGGTTCACCCTCCACATCAAACTCCTCTCGGGGAACGACCGTCATCATATTGTGGAAGCGGCTTTCAAGGCGCTGGCGGTCGCCTTTCGTCAAGCAGCTGCTCTCTCGCTTCAACGACAGGATGCCATCCCGTCCACTAAAGGGACTTTAAAAGAATAAAGAGACCGTGCGGCACATCCATCCTGCCCGAACTTTTTAATATTTCGCTCGTCCTGACAACTATCCGAACCCGACAGAAAGGACACTGCCTTCTTTCAACACCTGCGGACGAGCAAAACGAAGGATTAGCAGGGTCTCTTTGAGAGATAAAGAAACAGCCACCGTCTTGCCGTTCAGTGTGACTTTGACAGGGCGTTGCCCATCATCACCAGTAGCCGAAAGAATCAACTCGGTGATGGAGAAGGTGCCCTCCAAAACCCGAATCGTCCAGCCACGGCTGCGTCCTTTCTCCTTCTTCTCAACCACACCCCAAAACACACCACCACTAAACGGTGCTCTCAAATCCCCTTTCAAATTTGGAAGAAACTGGATGATCCCTTTGGCGGCATCGCAAGCAAAGCCCAAACAGGCGGACAGAAGGGTCCAACTGGAAAGAGCCCGGCTATAGTAATGTCCGCACTCCAGTTCGGCAAAAGGATTTCTCTTTGTCCCATCGTAGCGCGCCCGGGCGCCTTCTACGATCTCCAATCCCTGATCGGTAAAGCCATACCACAAAAGCAGTGCCGCCACCTCATATTCGTGACCCGTCCAGACCTCATCGCAATAGAGGATCGGCTGACGGGGACGTCCCCCGTTAGGCCAGGTGCAGACGATCAGCCCTTTCTCATCTCCTTCTGCAAAGACTCGCTGCGAGTGCTTAAAGCCTCTAAGACTTCTTCGCCAGTTATATCGGTAAATGCTCCACAAGGCGGAACGGATCATCTCGGTCGGCAACAGATCGCCCAGATTCAAAACTTTTGCCCACCACTGACCCAGCAGTTGGTCGCAATGACATCCAGGACCCCAGCAATTGTATTGCTCATAAACATTCGGATCAGCTCCTGGTGCATCGTAAGCATTAATAAAGAACTCGCCGTTCCAGCAGGTTGTTACATAGCCGTCCCGACCTTTGTGATACCGCTCCTCGCACTCCCTTATTAAGTCGCTGTAACCCCCGTTGGGACCGCCGTAAGCGGCAGCCACCATCTTGGGGAAAGCCTTCAAGGCAGCCAAATAGAGAGTCCCGATGAAGGTATTACTCCCAAAAGTGTGAATATCATAGGTGTTGGGCTGTTCGCCCCTGATCACTCCATCACCATCGGGATCAAACCGTTCAAAGACGTGCCGCAGCAGCAGGGCAACATTGGGGAGACAATGGCGAAGCCAGTCGGCGTCGCCTGTTAACAGATAGTCCCGGTAGGTTTTCAGGACAGCCCCCAACATCCCGTCCAAAGCGGGATTGTAAGGACCGCCAATCCCTCTCTCCCACAATCGGGGCAGGTCAAGGGGAAGAATCACTCTATGGGGAATGTAGCCCTTATCGGGATGCTGTTGGACTTTCCACTCAACAGTCCTTGCCGCCTTCTCCAGTTCGGGAAAGCAATAGGCGATGGACTGAGCATAGTTGTAGACGTGGGTGCAGTTGAGGGGGCAGCAGGCATCGGCGCCCTCAAAACCAAACCAGTTGCCATCTTCCAGCCACATCAAAATCCCCGATCGTAAGATGGCTAAGTTGGACGCCACCGCATCTTGGACGGGCAAGGGAAGGTTGGAATCCCAAACAGCGTCCGAGAAGGCTTTGGTTTGGCGGTAGAGGCGATCATAGTTGCTGGCGGTATGCCGGACGACTTCTTCGGCGTTGTGGAACCAGGTATTGTATCTGTTTCCTAACCGGTATCGGTAGTCAAGGGGGGGTGCCCAGCCGTAGCGTTCGGTCCGATACCTGTTGGGAAAGTGCCAGCCCAGGATAAACCGGATGCGGCGCTCTT